>JBEVLR010000062.1:0-4607 GCA_040509075.1 Burkholderiaceae bacterium
TCCTGGCCGGGCGCGTGGTTCGTGCCGAGCCGGACGTTGGCCGCCATCGCGATCGGCAGGCCGGGCTCGGCCGGCGGGCCGCCCGCGGAGCCGCCCTGCACCGCCGCGATGTCCTTGTCGGTCGGGTAGATGCCCTTGATCCAGTAGTCGAGCACGCGGCGCGCGATGGGCGCGGCGGAATCGGCGCCCCAGCCGGCGTTCTCGAGCACCATCGCCACCGCGATCGTCGGATGGTCGGCCGGCGCGAACGCGATGAACAGCGCGTTGTCGCGCAGGTGCTCGGCGAGCTTGTTGGCGCTGTACTTCTCGTTCGCCTTGATGCCGACGACCTGCGCGGTGCCGGTCTTGCCGCCCGCCGGGTAGCCGGCGTTCGCGAACGCCTTCGCGCCGGTGCCTTCGCGGTTCACGCCGATCATCGCGTTGCGGATCACGTCGACGAATTCGGGCTTGAGCGGCAGCGGCGCGAGCGGCGCCGGCGCGACCGGGCGGCGCGCGCCGGAGACGACGTCGACGATGTCGCGCACGAGATGGGGCACGTGGCGCTCGCCGCCGGACGACAAGGTGGACAGCGCGTTGGCCATCTGCAGGATCGTGAAGCTGTTGTAGCCCTGGCCGATGCCCAGAGAGATCGTTTCGCCGGCGTACCACCGCTGCTGCTCGGGCCGCCGGTAAGCCTTGCGCTTCCATTCCGTGGACGGCAGGATCCCGCGCAGCTCGCCTTCGAGGTCGATGCCCGTGACCTGCCCGAAGCCGAACGGCGCCATGAACCCGGCGATGTTGTCGACGCCGAGGTCGTTGGCGAGCATGAAATAGTAGACGTCGCACGAGATGACGATCGAGCGGTACATGTCGACGAAGCCGTGGCCTTCGGGCTTGTCGTCGCGGAACACGTGGTTGCCGAACGTGTAATGCCCCGGATCCTGCATGCCCCAGGACGGCGTGCGCTTGCCGAGCGTGAGCGCGGCGAGCGCCATGTAGGGCTTGTAGGTCGAGCCCGGCGCGTAGGTGCCGCGGATCGCGCGGTTGAGCAGGGGCTTGTCGATCGATTCGTTCAGCTCCTTCCAGTTGTCGCCGTCGATGCCGTCGACGAACAGGTTCGGGTCGAAGGTCGGCTTCGACACGAACGCCAGCACCTCGCCGTTGCGCGGATCGATGGCCACGAGCGCGCCGCGCCGGTCGCCGTACAGCTCTTCGACGAGGGCCTGCAGCCGGATGTCGATCGACAGCGCGAGCGTGTTGCCGGGCGTGGCGGGCTTGCTGGCGAGCTGGCGCATCGCGCGGCCGCCGGCCGAGGTCTCGATCTGCTCGAAGCCGGTCGTGCCGTGCAGCTCGGACTCGTAGCTCTGCTCCAGCCCCAGCTTGCCGATGTACTCGGTGCCGCGGTAGTTGGCCTGGTCTTCGTCCGACCAGTCGTCGACGATCTTCTGCTTCTCCTCCTGGTTGATGCGGCCGATGTAGCCGATCAGGTGGCTCGCGAGTTCGCCGTGCGGGTAGTTGCGGAACAGGCGCGCCTTGATCTCGACGCCCGGGAAGCGGAAGCGCTGCGCGACGAAGCGCGCGACTTCGACGTCCGTGAGCTTGGTGCGGATCGGGATCGACTCGAAGCTCTTGCCCTCGGCCTGCAGCCGCGCGAAGCGCCGGCGGTCGCGCGCGGTCACCTCGACGACCTTGGCGATCTCGCCGATCGTCGCTTCGAGGTCGGCGACCTTGGAGGGCTTGATCTCCAGCGTGTAGGCGGGATAGTTGGTGGCCAGCACGACGCCGTTGCGGTCGACGATGAGCCCGCGGTTCGGCACGATCGGCACGACGCCGATGCGGTTGGCCTCGGCCTGCGCCAGCAGGTCGTCGTGGCGCACGACCTGCAGCACCGCCCAGCGGAAGACCAGCAACCCGAACGCCAGCAGCACGAACGCGGCCGCGGCGATCGTGCGCGCGCGGAACCGATCGAGTTCGACCTCGATGTTGCGCAGCTCCGTCAGGGATTTCATGCCCCCACACCCGGCGATGGAGCTCCCACGCGCCCGCCGGCCGCCGCCCCGGCCGTGTCGCCCGTCGACGGCGCCGCCGCACACCCGTCCCCAACGAGATCCCAAGGGAGCGCCCGATCCGGCTCCGCCGGTCGGGCCGCGGCGCGCCCCCTCGGGGGGCAGCGAGCGCCAGCGAGCGTGGGGGCAGTCATCACAACGGGCGTTGGGCGTCGGGGTCGGGCGCGCGGCGCTGCGGCGCGAGCAGCAGCCAGCTGACGACCGGCCACAACAGCGCCTCGAACAGCGGCGCCAGCAGCAGCGGCCAGCCGGGAAAGCTGCCGCTCGACAACAAGCGCACGACGAGCGACACCGCGTGCGCGATGACGAACACCGGCAGGATCTGCAGCGCCTGTTCGGCCAGGCCGAACCACAGCAGGCGCCGGTGCATCGTGATCGCCAGGAAGCTCAGCAGCGTGTAGGCCTCGGCGTGCTGGCCGAGCACGGCGCCCTGGTGCACGTCCATCACCAGCCCGAACACGAACGCCGCCCCGATGCCGACGCGGCGCGGCTGGTGGACGTTCCAGAACACAAGCACCAGCGCGAGCATGTCGGGCAACGCCGGGACGCGGCCCAGCGGCAGCATGTTGAACACGAGCCCGGCGAACAGCGAGAACCACAGGAACAACGGGTTGACCGGCAGCAGCAGCTGGTCGTTGCCGCGCGGCATGATCATCTGCCCGCTCCCTTCGCGCCTTCTCTCGCCGCTTTCGCCGCCCTGGCGCCCCGCGCCGGCAGCGGCGCGGATTCGGACTCGGCCTCGGGGCGCGCCGGCAGCTGCATCGCGGCCGGCTCCAGCACCAGCACGTGACGCACGCCGTCGGCCGGCGCCGCGGGCACGAGCGCGATGCGCGCGAACGACGAGTCGGCGCTGGGATCGACCTTGACCACGCGCGCGACGTCCAGCCCCGGCGGATAGACGCCGTCAACGCCGCTGGTCTGCAGCAGGTCGCCGACGCGCACGTCGGCATTGCCGGCCATGAAGCGCAGCTCGAGGCGGTCGCCGTCGGCGCCGAAGGCGGCGCTGCGCTGACGGGTGCGCACGTTGAGCACGGGGATCGCGGCTTCCTTGTCGATCAGCAGCGTGACTTCCGACGACAGCGGATAGACCCGCGTGACCTGGCCCAGCACGCCGGCCTCGTCGATCACCGGCGCCCCCGGCGCGACGCCGTTCGACGCGCCGCGGTCGATGAACAGCTTGCGCGAGAACGGATCGCTGGCCTCGTACAGCACCTGCGCGGCCATCGCCTTGACCGGCAACGACGGCCGCAGGCCCACGAGCGCGCGCAGGCGGTCGTTCTCGGCGAGCAGTTCGTCGACGCGCGCGGCCCGGGCCGATTGGGCCGTGAGCGCGAGCTGCGCCTTGGTGAGGTCGGCCTGCGCCGCGTGCAGGCCGCTGACGTACTCGCCGCCGGCCGCGCTCATCTGCATGGGCACCTGCAGCGCGCGCTCGAGCGGCAGCAGCGCCATCGCGAGCGCCGCGCGCAGCGGGCGCGTCAGCGCGAAACGGGTGTCGGCGGCCATCAGGAACAGCGCCAGCGCCGAGAACACCGCGAGCCGCGTCAACGCCGAGGGCCCCTGGTGGAAGAACGGCGGAGGCCGGCGGTCTAGGGTGCCGAGCGGCATGGTTGGCTCAACGCGCGGCGCGACCGCAGGCGGTCATTCAATCGGACGTGAAGATCGCGCCGAGGCGCTCCATGCGCTCCAGCGCCATGCCGCAGCCGCGCACGACGCAGGTCAGCGGATCTTCCGCGACCAGCACCGGCAGGCCCGTTTCCTCGGCCAGCAGGCGATCGAGGTCGCGCAGCAGCGCGCCGCCGCCGGTCAGCATCATGCCGCGCTCGGCGATGTCGGCGCCGAGCTCCGGCGGCGTCTGCTCGAGCGCGTTCTTGACGGCGGAGACGATCTGGTTGAGCGGGTCGGTGAGCGCCTCCAGCACTTCGTTGGAGCTGATCGTGAAGCTGCGCGGCACGCCTTCCGACAGGTTTCGGCCCTTGACTTCCATCTCGCGGACTGCGGAGCCCGGGAACGCCGAGCCGATGCCCATCTTGATGTTTTCCGCCGTCTGCTCGCCGATCAACATGCCGTAGTTGCGGCGGATGTAGTTGATGATGGCTTCGTCGAACTTGTCGCCGCCCACGCGCACGCTGCCTTTGTAGACGACGCCGCCGAGCGAGATCACGCCGACCTCGGTGGTGCCGCCGCCGATGTCGACGACCATCGAGCCCGACGCTTCCGACACCGGCAGCCCGGCGCCGATGGCGGCCGCCATCGGCTCCTCGATCAGGTAGACGGCGCTGGCGCCGGCGGCTTCGGCCGCGTCCTTGATCGCGCGGCGCTCGACCTGGGTCGACCCGCACGGCACGCAGATGATGATGCGCGGGCTCGGCGTGAGCAGGCTGCGCGGATGCACCATCTTGATGAACTGCTTGATCATCTGCTCGGTGACGACGAAGTCGGCGATCACGCCGTCCTTCATCGGGCGGATGGCCTCGATGTTGCCCGGCACCTTGCCGAGCATCGCCTTGGCTTCCTTGCCGACGGCCTGGATGATCTTCTTGCCGTGCGGGCCGCCTTCGTGGC
>JBEVLR010000063.1:0-4644 GCA_040509075.1 Burkholderiaceae bacterium
CGAACTTGGCTTTCGACTGCCGATGATCCGATCCCTGGAAATTTCGCCGCGCACGTCGCCGTCGACGCTCGTCGCGGCCGCCTGCGCCTTGGCCCTCGCCTTCGCGGCACCGTTCGCCCACGCCCAGTTCAGCGGCAACGTCGGCAACGACCTCACCACGCTGAACGGCGCGCCCGGCAACCCGTCGACCTCCTCCACCCTGCGCGGCGAGGACACCGACACCGCCCCCGACAGGGACTCCGCCGCCGGTTCGTCGGCCGGCGGGACGACGACGCTGCGATCCTCGGCGCGCCAGCCGAACGGCGGCCCGCGCGACGATCAACCCGACGCGCGCGACCAGGAAGCGCGTCGCCGCCCACCCTACCAGCCCAGCGAATTCGAGCTGTACGTGCAGCGCCAGGCGGCGCTCATGCAGCAGTCCCGCACCGGAGGCGCGGCCAATCCCGCGGCCACGCAGGCGAGCTATCCGTCCGACGGGCTGGAGCGCCCGGCGCCGCAGATCCGCCGCTTCGGCGCCAACCTGCTCACCGATCCGCTGGCCACCACCGCGTCGCTCGACCCGCTGCCGGCGATCCCGGGCGATTACGTGGTGCGCGCCGGCGACGAGGTCGACCTCGCGATCTGGGGCACCGTCGACGCCGACCTGCATCTGACCGTCGACCGCGCCGGCCGCATCACCGTGCCGCGGATCGGCGCGGTCAACGTCGCCGGGTTGCGCAACTCGGAACTCGAGGGCGCGATCCGCAAGCGCGTGGGCCAGGTGTTCAAGAACTTCCAGCTGAACGCCGCCATCGGCCGCGTGCGCGCGATCCGCGTGTTCGTCGGCGGTTACGCCCAGCGCCCGGGGAGCATCACGTTGAGCGGCCTGTCGTCCGTGCTGCACGCGCTGATGCGGGCCGGAGGGCCGTCGGCCGCCGGCAGTTTCCGCGACATCCACCTGCGCCGCGCCGGCCGCGACGCCGCGGTGTTCGACCTCTACGACCTGCTGCTGAAAGGCGACCGCGAGACCGACCAGCTGGTGCAGCCCGACGACATGATCTTCATCGGGCCGGTCGGCACCCAGGTCGCGGCGCTGGGCAGCGTGAATCAGCAGGCGATCTTCGAAACCAAGCCCGGCGAGACGGTGGCCGACGTGCTGCGCATGGCCGGCGGCTTCAACGCGGTGGCCGACCGCCGCCGGGTGGCCGTCGAGCGCCTGGAAGACCGCGCCACCGGCCACGTGACCGAACTCGCGCTGCCGGCGCGCGCCGGCGACGTCCTGGGGACCGGCGACGTGCTGCGCGTCTTCAGCGCCATCACCGCCAGCGTGCCCACCGAATTCCAGAACGAGCGCGTGCGCATCGAGGGCGAGGTGCTGCGTCCCGGCGATTACGTGCTGCCGCCGGGCAGCAAGGTGGCCGATGCGCTGCGCGCCGCCGGCGGCACGACCCCGGGGGCTTACCTGTACGCCACCGAGTTCACGCGCGAGAGCGTGCGCGAGACCCAGGAGGTCAACTACGAGCGCGCGCTGCGCAACCTCGAGACCGACATGCTCAAGAACCAGGCCAGCCAGCGCGCGACCTCGTCCGAAGAGCTGAACGCGCAGAGCGCCTCCGCCAACGCCAACCAGCGCCTGCTCGCGCGCTTGCGCCAGATCCGCCCCACCGGCCGCGTGGTGCTGCAGGTCAAGCCCGAATCGGGCGCCCTGCCCGACCTCGCGCTCGAGGACGGCGACACGATCAAGATCCCGCCGCGCAGCTCCTCGGTCGGCGTGTTCGGCAGCGTCTTCACGACCGGCAGCTTCGTCTACGAACCGGGCCGCACGACCGAGCAGTACCTGGCGCTGGCCGGAGGGCCGACGCGCGGCGCCGACAAGGCCAGCATCTTCATGATCCGCGCCAACGGCTCCGTGATCAGCGCGCGCCAGGGCAGCAGCTTCTGGCACGAGAGCACCGCCTTCCGCGACGCCGTGGTGCAGCCGGGCGACACGCTGTTCGTGCCCGAGGAGGTCGACAAGTCGACGTTCGTGCAGGACGCCAAGGACTGGACGCAGATCCTCTACCAGTTCGGCCTGGGGCTGGCCGGCATCAAGACGCTGGGGCTGTGACAATGGCCGAAAGCGGCATCCCCGGCTACGCGCCGCGGCAGCACGATCGAGACGATGCGCCGGAGTTCGACATCGGTGGCTTCCTGCGTCCGGCGCGCGCGCGCTGGCGCGCGATCCTCGCGATCACCGTGGGGGCCGGGCTGGCGGGCTACGGCGGCAGCTTCCTGCTGCAGTCGAAGTACACCGCGACCTGCGTTTTCCTGCCCCCCGCGCAGAACCAGGGCGGCGCGTCGGCGGCGCTCGCGTCGCTGTCGCAGCTCAGCGCGTTGACTGGCCTCGGCGGCGGCGCCGCGGGAACGCGCAACTCGCCCGAGCAGTACATCGCGCTCATGCAGAGCGCCACCGTCGGCGATCGCATCATCGACCGGTTCGGCCTGCAAAAGCTGTGGGACGAGAAGTACCGCGTCGACGCGCGCAAACGGCTGGCCAAGGACGTCGACATCACGACGAACAAGAAGGACGGGCTCATCAAGGTCGAGTCGACGGACGCCGATCCCCGACGCGCCGCCGCGATCGCCAACCAGTACGTCGAGGAGCTTCGAGACCTGACGAACCATCTCGAAGTCACCGAGGCACAGCAAAGGCGCGTTTTCTTCGAGAACCTGCTGCAGCAGACGCGCGACAAGCTCGCCGCGGCGCAGACGACGCTCGAGCGCAGCGGATTCAACGAAGGCGCGCTCAACTCCGAACCCAAATCCGCAGCCTCCGGCTACGCCGAACTCCGAGCACAGCTGACGGCGGCCGAGGTCAGGCTGCAAGTGCTGCGGAGCTCGATGACCGAGAGCGCCGCGGCGGTCGTCAGCCAGCGCGAGACCGTCAGCGCGCTCGAGACGCAGGTGAACCGCCTGGAAGCGCAGGATCGCGCCCATCCCGGCGCCAGCGGCGACTACGTGAGCCGCTTCCGGGAGTACAAGTACCAGGAGACGCTGTTCGATCTGTTTGCCCGCCAGTATGAAAGTGCGCGGGTCGACGAAAGCCATGAGGCTGGGCCGATCCAGGTGGTGGACGCCGCGACGCCGCCGGAGAAGCGTTCTTTCCCGAAGCGCACCGTGATGGGCGCACTCGCAGCGTTGTTCGCGCTCGCCGCCAGCACGCTGTATTTCTCGCTCAAGGGCGGCGCGAAGAAGCCGGCCGTGGCCTGAGCGTCGCCGCCCGCAGCGCCACCCGAGTGAACCGCTGCCGTCATCCATGCCGCACGCCATGACGAGCCCTTCCCCGGCGAATCGAGCCGCGGCCGAACTCCGCGCGCGCCGGGCGCCCGCGGCGCTCGTGGCGTGCTGCATCGCCTCGCCTTTGCTGGACGTGGTCACGAACGTCGCGTCGTATCTCGATCGACCCATCGGCGCGGTGGCGGCTCTCAAGGGGGTGATCCTGCTGGTGCTGATCGCCTGCCTGCGCCATTCGGCCAGCAAACTGGTGGTCGCCGGCTTCCTGGGCATCCACGCGCTGCGCGAGCTTGTGATCGGCCTCCAGGGCGCCGACATCGAATTCACGGGCGACCTAACTTACTTCCTGCGCATCATGACGCTGGTGTGCTGGCTGCTGACGTTCCACGAGCGTCGAGCCGACACCGCGTTCATGCGCACGACACTTCGGGTGTTCGAGACCGTCGCGATGACCAGCGCGCTCGCCGGGGTGCTCGGCTTCGTGCTTCACCTCGACTTCTTCAAGGCCTACGCCGACGAGCGCAACGGCTACAAGGGCCTGTTCTTCGCCGAGAACGACACCAGCATTTTTTACCTCGTTGCGCTCGTCTGGGGCATCGCGCGGCCGCGGACGGCGGGCGGGTGGTACCTGCCCAGCGTGATCGCCGGCATCGCGATGTTGGGGCTGGGTTCCAAGACGGCGCTGGCGGGCTTGCTGCTGGTGCCCGCGTTGTTCCTGTTGTTCAGGGAACGAAGCCGCGGCCGCTCGGCCGCCATCCTGCGTGGCCTGCTGCTGTATGTGCTGGCGCCCGTCGCCGCAACTTGGATCGGGATCGAGTTCGAGTCCCTGATCGACGCGATCGGTTACGACCAACTGGTGCGCGTGCTCAATGAAAGCGGGTTGTTTTCCGCGCTGCTGTCCTACCGCGACCTCAAGGTGGGCGCCCTGTTGGCGTCGATCGGTTCGCCCATCGACCTGTTGTTCGGGCTGAACATCCGTCACCCCTACGGCATCTTCGGGCCGGAGACCTCGGGCCAGCACATGATCGAGATCGACCTCTTCGACTACCTGTTCCGCGTCGGGGCGCTCGGCATCGGGCTGACGGCCTGGACGCTGCTGCACACGACCGCATTCTCACGCTGGCGCCGGTCGGGCCGCGAGTTCAAGGTCTTCGCGACGATGATCCTGATCACCGGGCTCACCGTCGGCCACGTCTTGCTGTCGGCGATGAACGCGATCTGGATTGCCTTCTTCTTCGTCCTGTGCAGCGGCCTACATGCGCAGGCGCGCAAGCCTTGTCCGGCGGCGACGCGCTGAGCGCGGCCGCTCATACCCATCCCGCCAAGGCGCTGGCGCACAATACGAGCGCGTCGATGCGGCGACGCCGCGACGCCCGCAGCAGCCAATTGGCC
>JBEVLR010000064.1:0-16115 GCA_040509075.1 Burkholderiaceae bacterium
GGGCGCAGCGGAGGATTCCCCACGCTTGTCGGCGCGCATCCGACGCGTCGGCGCCTTCCGCCTGACACGCCGGACGGCGCGATGCCGAGGCGATGTCGCGAAGAAGGCCGATGTCCGAACCGCGCGGATGGGCGCAGACTGTTTTCACCGTGCGCGAGCCCGGCTGCCCGATGTCCTCACCGCAACCTCCGGGGCCCCCATGACCTTCGACCCGCTGCCCGCCGCCGAATCGTCCGCCTGCTACGAGCTGCGCTTCCAGTCGCTGTTCCACAGCGGACGCGGTGTGACTTTCCCGTGCGACCGCCTCGGTCGGGTTCGTTGGGAGGCGATGACCGACCGCGCCCGCGCGAGCTTCCTGCGCGCCCAGCAGGGCGTCGGCCGCGAGTTCGCCGCGCCGTCGATCCAGTTGAGCGACCTGCACTGAATCCCCCGACGCCCCCGGCGCCCTGCGGCGCGGGCACGCGCCACAATCGGACTTCCGCTTTCCCTCCGGAGTCCGTCGTGCCCGCTTTCGGTCGCTCCCTGCTCAGCCATTGGTGGCTGGACCCCGACATCACTTACCTGAACCACGGCACCGTCGGCGCCACGCCGCGCGTGGTGCTCGAAACGCAGCAGGCCTGGCAACGCCGCATCGAGGCCGAACCGGCCCGGTTCATGTTCCGCGAATTGATCCACGGGACGCCGGCCGATGCCGCCGCCAGCGGCCGGCCGCGTTCGTTGTTGCGCGCCGCGGCGGACGAGGTCGCGGCTTTCGTCGGCGCCGGCGGCGATGACCTCGTCTTCGTCGACAACGCCAGCACGGGCATCAACGCGGTGCTGCGCTCCATCGCGCTCGCGCCGGGCGACGAAATCCTGCTGCACGACCAGGCCTACGGAGCGGTCGCGAAAGCCGCCGACTTCATCGCCCGGTCGGCCGGCGCGCGCGTGGTCACCGCGGCGCTGCCGTTCCCGCCGGAGGGCGATCCGACCGATGCGGTCGTCGACGCCATCGAGCGCGCGATCACGCCGCGCACGCGCATCGCGATCGTCGACCACATCCCGTCCGGCACCGCGCTGGTGCTGCCCGTCGAGGCCATCAGCGCGCGTTGCCGCGCCCGCGGCGTGCCGGTTCTGATCGACGGCGCGCACGCGCCCGGCGCGATCGACCTCGACATCGCCGCGATCGGCGCCGACTGGTACGTGGGCAACCTGCACAAATGGGCGTTCGCGCCGCGCGCCTGCGCGCTGCTCTGGGCCGCGCCGCGGCGGCAGGCGGCCTTGCATCCGCCGACGATCTCGTGGGGCCTCGACCTCGGGATGGTGCACGAATTCGACTGGACCGGCACGCGCGATCCGTCGGCCGCGCTCAGCGCGCCCGCGGGCATCGCGTTCATGCGCGACGTGCTGGGCCTGGAGGCGATGCGCGCGTGGAATCACGGGCTCGCCTGGCGCGGCGCGCGCGAGCTGGCGGCGCGCTGGGACCGGCGCTGGGCGGTGCCGGAATCCATGGTCGGCTGCATGGCCACCTTGCCTTTGCCCGAGCGGGTGGACGCGATGGGCCCCGACGCCGGCCCGCGGCTGCGCGACTGGTTGCTGCGCGAGCGCCGCATCGAGGCCCAGATCACGGCCATCCACGGGCACCTGTATCTGCGCCTGGCGGCGCTGGCCTACAACGACGAGACCGACATCGAGCGCTTGGCGCGCGCGATCGACGAATGGCCGGCCTGACGGCGGCGCCGCGCCACGGCCTGCTGCTGCTCGCCCCGATGGAAGGGCTGCTCGACCATCCATTGCGCGAAGCGCTGACGGCGGTCGGCGGCGTCGATCGCTGCGTGTCGGAGTTCATCCGCGTCACCGACATGCTGCTGCCCGACCGCGTTTTCACGCGCATCGTTCCCGAGCTGCTGCAGGGCGGGCGCACGCGCGCCGGCGTGCCGGTGCGCCCGCAGCTGCTCGGCTCCGACCCGGCCTGCATGGCCGACAACGCCGCCGCGATCGCCGCGCTGGATCCCGAGGGCATCGACCTGAATTTCGGCTGTCCGGCCAAGACCGTCAACCGCCACGGCGGCGGCGCCCGCCTGCTGCAGGAACCGGCGCTGCTCGGCCGCATCGGCGAAGCCGTGCGCCGCGCGGTGCCGGCCGCCTTGCCGGTGTCGGCCAAGATGCGGCTGGGCTTCGAGGACGCGTCGCTCGCGGTGGAGTGCGCCCAGGCGCTCGCCCAAGGCGGCGCCGGCGAGCTGGTGGTGCACGCGCGCACCAAGGCCGATGGCTACCGGCCGCCGGCCTATTGGGAGCGCATCCCGGCGATCCGAGAGGCGGTCGCGGTTCCCGTGATCGCCAACGGCGAGATCTGGAGGCCCGCCGACGCCGCGCGCTGCCGGCGCGTGTCCGGCTGCGACGGGCTGATGTTGGGGCGCGGCATGGTCGCCGATCCGGGCCTGGCGTTGGCGATCCGGGCCGCGCGTGTGCTGGGCGATGGCGATGAGCACGGCGCCGATCCGCCGCCGCATGCGCGGGCCGCGTCCGCCGCGGTCAGGGCGTCTTCGGGCGGCCCGGCTTCACCGTTGGCCTACGGCGGGCCGGCGTTCGTCGCCTGGGACGATTTGCTGCCGGCCATCGCGGAATTCTGGCGCCGCATGAGCGCGCGCGTCGAGCCGCGCCATCGTGCCGGGCGGCTCAAGCAGTGGCTCAATCTGCTGCGCCGGCGTTATCCGCAGGCGCAGCGCGCCTACGACATGTCGCGTCTCGTGAACGACCCTGCCGTGCTGGCCGCCGCGATGTTTGCGGCAGACGTGGATCCTGACAGCCGCCGCATCGCACAGGAGATCGACGATGATGACGAGAACGAGTAGGCTGCCGGACACCGGTCGTCTCGCGTCGCGGCCGGACGGAGCGCGGCTAATTCTCAGCTGAGTGTCGTTCGAATATGGTTGAGGAGCGTGATGCGCGCAGGGCCCATGGAGAAAACCCGGTGCTTGTCCCGCATCCTCGCGTTCGGGAAGGGCTGAGGCGGGCAATGCGAGTGCTGCTGGTGGAGGATGACCAGATGCTGGGCAGCGCTCTGCTGCGGGCCTTGCATGACGCGTCGTATGCGGTCGACTGGGTGCAGGACGGCGGCATGGCGTCGGCCGCACTGGAATCCCATGACTACGAGCTGGTGCTGCTCGACCTCGGGCTGCCGACGAGAGACGGAATCGACGTTCTCCGTCGCTTGCGGTCCCACGGCGCATCGACTCCCGTGCTGATCGTCACTGCGCGCGACTCGGTCGAACAACGTATCGAGGGGCTGGACGTCGGGGCCGACGACTACCTGGTCAAACCGTTCGCCGTCGGCGAACTGCTTGCGCGTTTGCGCGCCTTGATCCGACGCAGCGCAGGCACCGCGACGTCCACGTTGACCAACGGTGTCGTCACGCTGGAGATTGCGACGAAACTGGCCACCGCCGGCGGCATCGCCCACAGCCTGTCGCATCGCGAGTTCGCATTGCTGCAGGCATTGATGTTGCGGCCCGGCGCCGTGTTGTCGCGGGCGCAACTGGAGCAGTCGATCTACGGCTGGGGCGACGAAGTGGAGAGCAACGCGGTGGATGTCATCATCCACGGACTGCGCCGCAAGTTGGGCGCCGACCGCATCCGCAACGTGCGCGGATTGGGTTGGCGGGTGGAGCGCGCGGGCAAAGGCGATGGTGTCTCATGAACGATTCGTTGCGAAAGCGCTTTTTCCTATGGCTTTCCGCGACCATCATCGTGGCGAGCCTGTTCATGGCTGGCGTGACGGTGAAGTTGAACTTCGACGATGCCGAAGAATTGCAGGACATCCAATTGCGCCAAGTCGCCGTCGCGCTCGCGGCGCAACCGCGCATCGCTCCCGTCTCGCGCTTCCTATCGCGCGAACACGAGGATGCGGAGGCGCATTTCGTCATTCGGATGCTGGGCAGCGGTGACGTCGATCCCGATCCGTGGATGGATGTGTTCCTGCCCGCCACCTTGCATGAAGGCTTGCAGTCGCTGAAGGCGGCCGACGTCGGATGGCGCGTGATGGTGGCCCGAAACGCTGGCGGGCAACGGTTCGGGGTTGCGCAGTTGCAATGGGTGCGCGACGAAGTGGTGCGCGACAGCTCGGTGGAGGCGCTGGTGCCGGTGCTGGTGCTCGTGCCGCTGCTGTTGCTGATCGTCAACTTGTTGCTGCGGCAGGGATTCGCGCCGCTGGTCAAGCTCTCCGGCGAGATCGACCGGGACGATGGCCAACTGAGGCAGCTTGAATCGCATGGCATTCCGAGCGAGGTGCTTCCGCTCGTGCAGGCCGTCAATCGACTGTTGATGCGCCTGGACGGCACGCTGGCGCAGCAGCAGCGCATGGTCGCCAACGCTGCGCACGAAATGCGCACGCCCGTCGCCGCGGCCCGCGTGCAGGCGGACAATCTGGCGCATGCGGAACTGCCGGTCGAAGCTCGTGCGCGGCTCGAATCGCTGCAACTCGGACTCGCGCGTCTGTCGGAACTCGTCGAACAGCTGCTCGGGTTCGCTCGCGTGCAGAGCTCTGCGCCGGTGGTCGATCAGCTGGTGGCGCTCGATGAATTGATTTCCGCGGCCGTGGAGGAAACGCTCGTCTTCGCAGAGTCGCGGCAGATCGATCTCGGTTGCATTCGACTTGACCATGCGCGAGTGCGGGGCGATCCGTCGCGCGCATATGCGCTCATCCGCAACGCCATCGACAACGCGGTCCGCTACACCCCAGCGGGCGGTCGTGTCGACCTGAACCTGATGGCCGACGGTGGCGAGGCCGTTTTTGCGATCGAGGACACGGGGCCGGGCATCCCCGCCGAACTGCGCGAACAAGCTTTCGAACCGTTCTTCCGCATCGTCGGCAGTCGGCAAAGCGGCAGCGGCCTGGGGCTTGCGATCGTGCGCAGTGCGGCCCAGGCGCTGGGCGGCGGCGTGGAGCTGACCGAGCGTCTCGACGGCAAGGCCGGGCTGCGCTTCGTCTATCGCCAAAGGCTCGCGAGCGGCGTCGTGCATCGCCCGCTCGGATCGCCGAACCCCTGACCGGCCGATTCGCCGATCCGTGCGGTTTCACTTCGCGCGTTGTGCTGCCCAAGGGCAGCACGCGCTTGCTATCGAGCGCGGAACAAGGCACGTTGCGCCGTCGAATTGATGCGGCTCATCGAATTCATCTTTCGCTTGGACGTGCGCGGATGACGCGTTGATCCTAACTAAACGATAAGACTATCCACATAAAAAGGAGTCACCGGTGTTCGATCGAAAGGATCGGTCCATGTGCGGAGTCGTCGCAATGTATTCGCGCCAGAGGCCCGTCGCTTCCGCGGCGATCGATCGCGCGGTCCGGGCGTTGAGACACCGCGGGCCCGACGGCGACGGCCGGTGGATCTCGGCGAATGGGCAAGTCGGGCTCGGACACGCGCGCTTGAGCATCATCGATCTGGAGACCGGTTCGCAGCCGATCTCCAATGAGGACGGCACCGTCCGCATCGTGGTCAATGGCGAGTTTTACGACCACGATCGCATCCGCAGGGAACTCATGGCCCGCGGACACAAACTGCGCACGGCTTCGGACAGCGAAATTGCGCTGCATCTCTATGAGGATTTCGGCGTTCAATGCCTTGAACATCTGCGCGGCGAATTCGCTTTTGTGTTGTGGGACGAGCGCAACAAGGTGCTTCTGGCCGTGCGCGACCGTTTCGGCATCAAGCCGCTCAATTACGCGGAAGTCGACGGCATCCTGTATCTCGGGTCCGAGATCAAAGCATTGTTTGCCGCGGGGGTGGAGCCGCGCTGGGATCGCGAACAGGTGTACCAGCGGCTGATGCTGGACTCGCTCGTCGATCGCACGTTGTTCGCGGGCGTGCACCAGGTGCCTCCCGGGCACTGCCTGATAGCGACTCCGCAGAGCACGCGGTTGGTGCGCTACTGGGACTTCAACTATCCCGTGCTCGATGCGCTGTCCGCGCGGGTCGACGAGAACGAATACGTGGAACGGCTGCGCGCCGAGCTGCTCGAAGCGGTACGGCTGCGCCTGAGGGCGGATGTCCCGATGGGCTGCTATCTGAGCGGCGGCGTCGACTCGTGCGCCATGCTGGGCATGGCCTCGCATCTGCGCGGCTCGCCGATCACCGCATTTTCGCTCTCGTTCGAAGATGAGCGATACGACGAGGCGAAGGTCGCGGCGGCGATGGCCAGGCGCGTCGGCGCCGAGTTCCATTGCTTCGCAGCCCATGACGAGTCAAGGGCCGACGGTTTCACCAAGGCGGTGATGCACAACGAGACCGTCACCCACAGCAACATGGTGGCCAAGTTTCTGCTGAGCGAACGGGTTCGGGACCTGGGCTACAAGGTCGTCCTGACAGGCGAAGGGTCGGATGAGATATTCGCCGGATATACCCCGTTTCGCTGGGACAAAATCCTCGATGACGAGTCGCTCGATCTTGGCGGCAAGCAGGCGCTCTTCGCTCGCATCGCTGGCGAGAACGCAGCGTCGTTGCCTGGATTCGAGGCCGCGCTCGGTGCGTCCATGCCGTTGCCCATGCTGGAAACGGTGCGGCGGCGGCTGGGGTTCGTGCCTTCTTGGCTGGGTTTGAACGCGAGGTGCAATGGCAGCGTACCGCCGCTGCTCGCCCCTGAGTTCACGGCCGAGTTTGGACGACGCAATCCTTATTCAGTCTTCCTCGATTCGATCGATTTCGAGCAGCTCCTGGGCCGACCCCGTCTGCATCAGTCGATGTATCTGTGGAGCAAGCTCTACCTTCCGAACAGGATGCTGAGCGGACTGGGCGATCGGCTCGAAATGGCGCACTCGATCGAAGGGCGCGTGCCCTTCCTCGATCACAAGGTCGTCGAACTCGTCACGAAGTTTCCGCCGTCGGTGAAGGTCAAGGGCATCGTGGAAAAACACGTGTTGCGCGAAGCGGTGCGACCATTCGTGACCCCCGAGGTACTCGAGCGCCGCAAGCAGTCGTTTTCGGTGCCGAGCGCGTTGCGCGGCCAATTTGGAGTCCTGATGAAAGACATCCTGCACAGCTCCTTGCTCGATGCTCTGCCTTTCTTCGATCGCGCCGGCAGCCGGCGCATGTTGGCGGACGCCACGAGCGATGCGAACAAACCGGCCTCGTACGGCATCGAATGCCTGGTGTTGACGATCGCCAGCATGTGCGTTTTGCGGGAAGGTTTTGGCGTCCTCGCCGCCTGATTAGAAAAGCGCACGCTTCGGGCTCTGAAGACGCGCGGATCGGCGGATCGCCAAGGTGGCGAGTCCGCAACGGAATGCGTCAGCGAATCTTCGCGCGCAGCGACGCGATCAACTCCGTCGCCGCGAGCTCCGACGATACCGCCGCATCCAACGGGCTCTGCGACAGCCCGGAGCGGCCGTAATGCAGGTTCTCGTACAAGGTCGCGCTCGCCGGGCAGCGGCGCAGCACGGAGCGCAGCGCGTCGTCGGGCAAGGCTTCGTCCGACAGCGACGCCTGCACCGTCCGCACCAGGTTCAGGTACTGCCGAGCCCCGACGACGGCCGGGTTCGCATCGACCCGCTCCAGCAATTGGGCCATGGCGATCAGGTTCTCGATCCGGTTCTGCAGCGCGATGGCGGCCATGTTCAGCTCCTTGAGGGTTCAGCGGCGGCGCGGCGGCCGTCCGAGGAACCCAGTTCGGGGTCGCGCGCCGGAAATCAAGTGCGGCGGCCGCGCAGCCGGCGGCGCGCCGCCGTCGCGCTATTTGCCCCAGCTGTCCCTGAGCGTCGCGATCCGGTTGAACACGGGCGCGCCGGCGCGGTGGTCGACGCGATCGGTCACGAAATAGCCGTGGCGTTCGAACTGCAGGCGGGTCTCGGCGCCCAGCGCGCCCGCCGACGGCTCGACGAAGCCGCGCATCACGCGCTTGCTGCCCGGGTTCAGCTCTTGCGCGAGCGGCGCGTCGCCGGCGCCGGGCTGGGGCACCGCGAACAGGCGGTCGTACAAGTTCAGCGTGGCGGGCACGCCGTCGTGGGCCGCGACCCAGGTGATGGTGCCCTTGACCTTGACCGCGTCCGCGCCCGGCGTGCCGCTCTTCGTGTCGGGCACGACATCGGCCAGCACGGCGGTCACGTTGCCGCCGGCGTCTTTCTCGCATCCGGTGCATTCGACGATCACGCCGTATTTCAGGCGCACCTTGTTCCCGGGGAACAGGCGCTGGTAGCCTTTGACGGGCGCCTCCAGGAAGTCGTCGCGCTCGATCCACAAGGTCGGCCCGAGCTCGAACGCGCGGGTGCCCATCTCGGCGTGGTGCGGATGGGCGGGCGCCTGGCAGGGCTCGCGGTGGCCGTCGCCGAACACGGCCGCCCAATTCGACAGCTTCAGCGGCAGCGGATCGATGACCGCCATCGCGCGCGCGGCCCGCTCTTCCAGGTCGTCGCGCAAGGCGATGTCGAGCCACGCGTAGTCGATCCACGTGTTGTTCTTGGTCGCGCCGGTGCGCTCGGCCAGCAGCTGCAGGCTGCCCGGGGTGTAGCCGCGGCGGCGCAGGCCGACGAGCGTGGGCATGCGCGGATCGTCCCAGCCGTCGACATGCCGCTCCTCGACGAGCTGGCGCAGCTTGCGCTTGCTGGTGACGATGTAGGTCAGGTTCAGGCGCGCGAATTCGTATTGCCTGGGCAGCGGCTGGGCCAGCAGGCCGAGATCGACCAGGCGTTCCAGCAGCCAGTCGTAGAACGGCCTCTGGTCCTCGAACTCCAGCGTGCAGATGCTGTGCGTGATGCGCTCGAGCGCGTCTTCGATCGGATGCGCGTACGTGTACATCGGATAGATGCACCAGCGGTCGCCCGTGTTGTGGTGGTGCGCGCGGCGGATGCGGTACAGCGCCGGATCGCGCAGGTTGATGTTCGGGCTGGCCATGTCGATCTTCGCGCGCAGCGTCATCGCGCCGTCGGCGTGCTTGCCGTCGCGCATCTCGCGCAGGCGGGCGAGGTTCTCCGCGGCCGGTCGGGCGCGGAAGGGGCTGTCGGTGCCGGGCGTGTTGAAGTCGCCGCGGCTCGCGCGCACCTGTTCGGCCGATTGCTCGTCGACGTAGGCGAGGCCGGCCCGCGTCAGCGCCTCGGCGGCGCGGTACATGAAGTCGAAATAGTCGCTGGCGAAGAACAGGTTTGAACCGTGGGGCGTGCGCCAGTCGAAGCCGAGCCAACGCACGTTCTCCTTGATGCCGTCGACGTATTCCTGCTCTTCCTTTTCAGGATTGGTGTCGTCGAAGCGCAGATGGCAGTAGCCGCCGTAGTCGCGCGCCAAGCCGAAGTTCAGGCAGATGCTCTTCGCATGGCCGATGTGCAGGTAGCCGTTGGGCTCGGGCGGGAACCGCAGCCGCACCGGCGCCGGATCGGCCGCACCGGCGGCGTGATGGGCCGAGTCGCCCGGACCTGCGCCCCAACCCCGGCCCGCGAAGGTGCCCGCTTCGAGGTCGCGTTCGATGACGTGGCGCAGGAAATTCGCGGGCTTGGCGGGTTCTTCGGCCGGCGCGGCGGCGTTGGGGTTCTTGGCGGTGTTCATGGCCCGGCGGATTCTAAGTGTCCCGCGGGAGGGCTTCCCTCCTGCGGGGGTGACCCTCGCAAGGGGGATGGCCGCGTCGATGCCGGGTTTCCATACTCTCGCCTCGGCGCCCGGACCCCGGCGCGAGCGATTTTCGGAGGTGGACGACATGCGACAGAACGCGACGACGCGATGGATCGATGGCGCGACGCAGGCGCTGGCCGGCGCGACGGCCGTCGTGGCGGTGTGCATCGCGCTGACGGGCACCGGCGTGCGGGTGCACGGGGAAGCGCCCGCGGAACGCTTGCGCGCCGCGATGGCCGCCTACGAGGCGCGGCAGTGGCCGCAGGCCTACGCGCAGCTCGCGGCGGCGGCCGACGCCGGCGATCCTGCGGCGGCGCGCGTCGCCACGTTGATGGCCCGCCGAGGGCCGCTGCTGTTCGGCCAGCGTTTCGACGTCAGCGGGGAGCGGCTGCGGCGTTGGGACCAGGTGGTGCGCGGCTTGCCGCCGGCTCGGCCGGACGCCGCCGCGCCGACGGTGCTCGCTTGGCGCGCGACGGCGGATTAGGGCTCAGATCGCGTCGTGCGCCGCCAGCCGTCGCGGCAGCGCCGCGATCTCCGGCGCCACTTCCTGCGGCGTCACGGCCGCCGAGCCGTCGAGCGCGCTGCGCACCAGCCGATCCAAGGTCTGCGCATGCGGCATCACCGGGCCGAAGAACAGCACCCGATCGGCGCGGGCCAGCAGGAGGGTCGGGAAGTCCTCGACGTCCAGATCGCCGATCAGCTCGGACTCGTCCTCGATGTCGACCCAGACGAAGCGCAGCTCGGCGTCGGGCCGCGCGCGCCGCATCGCGTCGCGCGCCGCGACGAGCGTGTCGCGGTACGCGCCGCAGGTGCGGCACCATTGCGCGCAGAGGCAGGCGACGAGCAGCGGCGCGGCGTCGACCGCCGGCATCGAGGGGGAAGGCATCGTCGCGTTCATCGTCGGATGGGCTCTGCGGGGTGGGCGGCGGGCCGATGCCTACTTGTTCGGCTGCGGGGTCATGCGCAAGTAGGGCCGGATGGGATCCCAGCCCTTCGGGAATTTCGCCTTGAGCACCTCGGGATCCTGCAGCGAAGGCACGATCACCACCGGGTCGCCGTCTTTCCAATTCGCCGGCGTGGCGACGCTGTGCGAATCGGTGAGCTGCATCGAATCGATCACGCGCAGGATCTCGTCGAAGTTGCGGCCCGTGCTGGCCGGATAGGTCAGCGTCAGGCGGATCTTCTTGTTCGGATCGATGACGAACACCGACCGCACGGTGGCGGTGGCGTTCGCGTTGGGGTGCAGCATGTCGTAGAGCGTGGCGACCTTGCGGTCGGCGTCGGCCAGGATCGGGAAGTTGACCTCGGTGTCCTGGGTGTCGTTGATGTCTTCTATCCAGCGCATGTGCTGCTCGACCGGATCGACGGACAGCGCGATGACCTTCACGTTGCGTTTCTTGAACTCGTCGGCGAGTTTGGCGGTCATGCCCAGCTCGGTGGTGCACACCGGCGTGAAGTCGGCCGGATGCGAATAGAGCACGCCCCAGCTGTCGCCCAGCCATTGGTGGAAGCGGATCGGGCCTTGGCTCGATTGCTGTTCGAAATCGGGCGCGATGTCGCCCAGGCGCAACGGGGTCATGTGTGTATTCTCCGGAAACGGGGTTGGTTCTGGCGTGATGGCCTGCCGATCGGAAGAAGAACGCAGGGCGCCAGCGGGTCAGTCTAGCGAAGCCCGCGCGGCGCGGCAATGAAGGCCTTTCGGGTGCCCGTTTCCGGTCGGGCGGGGAGGCGGCGTCCGCCGCGCGTGCCCCATCAGGGGCGCGGCCTCGACGCGCCTGCCGGCTAAAATGGCGTTCCACGCAAATTCAGGCCCCCATGGTCCCGTCCAGCGACCGCGGCGTGCTGTTTCCAGGAGCTTCCTCTTATGGCCGGGCATTCCAAATGGGCCAATATCCAACATCGAAAAGGCCGTCAGGACGAGAAGCGCGGCAAGGAATGGACGCGCGTGATCCGCGAAATCATGGTCGCGGCCCGCATCGGCGGCGGTGACCCGGGCATGAACCCGAGGTTGCGCCTGGCGATCGAAAAGGCGAAGGCGGTGAACTTGCCGGCCGACACCGTCAAACGCAACGTCGACAAGGCCACGGGCAACCTCGAAGGCGTGCAGTACGAGGAGATCCGCTACGAAGGCCGGGGCATCGGCGGCGCGGCGGTGATCGTCGACACGATGACCGACAACAAGGTGCGCACGGTCGCCGAGGTGCGCCACGCGTTCTCCAAGCACGGCGGCGCGATGGGCACGGAAGGCTCCGTCGCGTTCCAGTTCAGGCACGTCGGCCAGTTCGTCTTCGCGCCCGGCGCGTCCGAGGACAGGGTCATGGAGGTCGCGCTCGAAGCCGGCGCGGACGACGTGGTCCCGCACGACGACGGCTCGATCGAAGTGATCTGCGCGCCGCCGGAATTCGACGCGGTGCGCGAAGCGCTCGAAGCGGCGTCGCTGAACCCGGACGGCGCGGAAGTCACCATGCGTCCGCAGAGCCACGTCGAACTGGCGGGCGAGGACAGCGCGCGCATGCAGAAGCTGCTCGACGTCCTCGAGGATCTCGACGACGTCCAGGACGTCTACCACAACGCGGTGCTGTCCGAATGAAGATCCTCGTCATCGGCGGCGGCGGGCGTGAACACGCGCTCGCCTGGAAGCTCGCGCAGAGCGACCGCGTCAAGCGCGTCTACGTCGCCCCGGGCAACGGCGGCACGGCGCTCGACCGCCATCTCGTCAACCTCGACATCACCGACATCCACCAGCTGGCCGACTTCGCCGCCGCCGAGAAGATCGCGCTCACCGTCGTCGGCCCCGAAGGCCCGCTGGCCGCGGGCGTCGTCGATGCGTTCCGCGCGCGCGGCTTGCGCATTTTCGGCCCGACCAGGGCCGCCGCGCAGCTCGAGAGCTCGAAGGCGTTCTCGAAGGACTTCATGAAGCGCCACGGCATCCCGACGGCGGCCTACGAAAGCTTCACGGACGCCGCCGCCGCGCACGCGCACATCGACCGGCTGGGCGCCCCGATCGTGGTCAAGGCCGACGGGCTCGCGGCGGGCAAGGGCGTCGTCGTCGCGGCCACCGTCGCCGAAGCGCACGCCGCGGTCGACTGGATGCTCGCGGCCGAGGGCGGCCTCGCGGTGCGCCACAACGCCGACGCGTCGGGCCAGGCGGTCCCGCGCGTCGTCATCGAGGAATTCCTCGCCGGCGAAGAGGCGAGCTTCATCGTGATGGTCGACGGCAAGAACGTCGTCGCGCTCGCCTCCAGCCAGGACCACAAACGGCTGGAGGACGGCGACAGCGGCCCCAACACCGGCGGCATGGGCGCCTATTCGCCGGCGCCCGTCGTCACGCCCAACGTGCACGCGAAGGTGATGCACGAGATCATCCTGCCGACCGTCGAAGGCATGGCCAAGGACGGCATCGTGTTCACCGGCTTCCTGTACGCCGGCCTGATGATCGACGCGCAGGGGCGCCCGAAGACGCTCGAGTTCAACACGCGCATGGGCGATCCGGAGACGCAGCCGATCATGATGCGGCTCAAGAGCGATCTCGCCGAGGTGCTGGTGCACGCCACCGAAGGCACGCTCGACCAGGTCGAGCTGCAGTGGGATCGCCGCGTCGCGCTCGGCGTCGTGATGGCCGCCGCCGGCTACCCCGAGGCGCCGCGCCAGGGCGACGTCGTCACCGGCATCCCGGCCGAGGCCGACGACGCGGTCGTCTTCCACGCCGGCACCGCGCTGCGCGGCGACGCGCTGGCCACCGCCGGCGGCCGCGTGCTGTGCGTCACCGCGCTCGGCGACTCGACGCGCGCCGCGCAGCAACGCGCCTACGACACGCTGCGCCACGTCCATTTCGACGGCGAGCAGCACCGCACCGACATCGGGCATCGTGCCGTCTCCAAGCGCTGAACGGGACGGCGGCGTCGACATCGCCGCGGTCCGCGGCTATCTCCTCGGCCTGCAGGCGCGCCTCGTCGACGCGTTCGAGGCGGCCGACGGCGGCGCGTTCCTGAGCGACGGCTGGACGCGCCCGGCCGGCGGGGCGCTGGCCGGCGACGGCCTCACGCGGCTGATCGAGGGCGGCGCGCTGATCGAGCGCGGCGGCTGCAATTTCAGCCATGTCGCGGGAATCGCGCTGCCGCCGTCGGCCTCCGCCTCGCGTCCCGGACTCGCCGGCGCGGCATTCGAGGCGCTGGGCGTGTCGCTGGTGCTGCATCCGCGCAATCCGCACGTGCCGACGGTGCACATGAACGTGCGCCTGTTGTGCGCGTTCCCGGACGGCGCGGCTCCGGTCCACTGGTTCGGCGGCGGCATGGACCTGACGCCGTTCTATGGCGTCGAAGAAGACGCGCGCCACTTCCACGCCGCATGCCGCGACGCGCTCGCGCCGTTCGGCGCCGCGCTGTACCCGCGCTTCAAGGCGTGGTGCGACGAGTACTTCTTCCTGAAGCACCGCGATGAGCCGCGCGGCATCGGCGGCATCTTCTTCGACGATTTCGCCGAACTCGGCTTCGACGGCGGCTTCGCGATGATGCGTGCGGTCGGCGACGCGTTCCTCGCCGCTTACCTGCCCATCGTCGAGCGCCGGCGCGCGCTGCCGTACGGCGAACGGGAGCGCGATTTCCAGGCTTACCGCCGCGGCCGCTACGTCGAATTCAACCTCGTCTGCGATCGCGGCACCCTGTTCGGCCTGCAATCGGGCGGACGCACCGAGGCGATCCTGATGTCGATGCCGCCGCAAGCCGCCTGGCGCTATCGATGGGAGCCGGACGCCGGCACGCCGGAGGCCGCGTTGGCCCTCGATTTCCTGCGTCCGCGCGACTGGATCGGATGACCCGCCCCCGAAGCGTGTCCGGCGCCCCCGGCGGATCGGGAAACCGCGGGCGCGGCGGCGCGCGGGGCGGGCGCCTTCGGACGCCGGGGGAGCGCCCGCGCGGGAGCGGCCGCGGGCGGCGCGGCGACGCCGGATCCGCCGTCGCCGCCTGGCGCCGGGGGGTCATGTGTCGAGGAGGGGGTTGATGGCCGGCGGGCGCGACGCCGGCCTGTTCGGCGGCAGTTTCGATCCGCCGCACCTGGCCCACCGCGCGTTGGCCGACGCCGCGCTGGCCCAGCTGGAGCTCGATGAGCTTCTGTGGATGCCGGCCAGGCGCTCGCCGCACAAGATGGATCGCGATCCCGCGCCCGATGCCGATCGCGTCGCGATGCTGCGCGCATTGACCGCCGGCGAGCCGCGCTTCGCGATCGACGAGCGCGAACTGCGCCGCGCCGGCCCCAGCTTCACGATCGACACGCTGCGCGCGCTGCGAGCCGAACGGCCCGGCACCCGCTGGTGGCTGCTCATCGGTCAGGATCAGTACGCCCGTTTCGACACCTGGCGCGACTGGCGCGGCATCCTCGCGCTCGCCGCCGTCGCCGTGGCCGCCCGCGACGGCGAGACGGTGCGCGCCGCGCCCGCGCTCGCCGCTTGCGCGCATGAGCTGCGCATCGTCGAGATGCCCGCGCTGCCGCACGCGTCGGCGACGGTGCGCGCCCGCGCGGCGGCCGGGCGGGACGTCACGGCGCTGGTCGGCGTGCCGGTGGCGCGCTATATTGCCGATCACCGACTCTACCGGTCCGACCAGGCGCCCGCGCCCGGCGCCGGCCCGGCTCTCCGCGACTCCGAGAACAATTAATGGACATCCGCAAACTGCAACGCGCCATCGTCGATGGCCTGGAAGACGTCAAGGGCCAAAACATCCTGGTCTTCAACACCGAGCACCTGTCCCCGTTGTTCGAGCGCGTGGTCGTGGTGTCGGGCCAGAGCAACCGGCAGACCAAGGCGCTCGCCGCCAGCGTTCGCGACGCGGTGAGGTCGGGCGGCATGTCCGTGCTGCGCACCGAGGGGGAGGAGAACGGCGAATGGATCATCGTCGACTGCGGCGCGGCCGTGGTCCACGTGATGCAGCCGTCGATCCGCGATTACTACCGCCTCGAGGAGATCTGGGGCGGCAAGCCCGTCAAGGTCAAGTTGAGCGAATCCTCGGGCCGCTTGGTGAAGGCGTCCGAAGGTGCCGATGACGGGGAAGAAGCGCCGGCCGCTCCCGCCGCGAAGGGGCGCGCGAAGGCCGCGAAGGCTTCCGCATCGGACGCCGAAAGCGCCCTGAGGAAAGACAAGCCGAAGGCCGCGGCGCCGAAGAAACCGCCGGCGCGCCCCGCAGGCAAGGCGCCCGCGAAGAAGCCGACCGCGCGCGAAGCCGCCGCGACCAAGCCGGCCGGATCGCAGAAAGGCGTCTCCAAGCCCGCGCCGCGTTCGGCCGCCGGCAAGCTCGCCGCGGCGAAGAACAAGCGCGCCGGCTCGACCGCCGCCCGCGCGGGCGCCGCGCCGGCGAAGCCCGCGTCGGTCAAGAAGGTCGTCGTGCCCGCGAACAGCTCGCGCAACGCCGCCAATTCCGCGAAGAAGACGGCCGCGAAGTCGGCGGCCGCCAAATCCGCCGCCGCGAAGAAGAGTGCCGCGCGCCGAGGCTGATCGCGGGCCGCGCCGCGGGCGCGTCGGCCTGCCGCGGCTGCCGCGGCTGCCGCGGTTTTCGC
>JBEVLR010000065.1:0-3699 GCA_040509075.1 Burkholderiaceae bacterium
ACAAGTCTTCACCATCGGCCAGCAGGCCCTCACGACGCTGCTGACCGTCGCCGCGCCGGTGTTGCTGGTCGTGCTCGTGGTCGGCATCCTGGTGAGCATCTTCCAGGCGGCTACGTCCATCAACGAGGCGACGCTGACCTTCGTGCCCAAGCTGCTCGCCTGCGTCGCGGTGCTGGGCGTCGCGGGCCCGTGGATGCTGACGTCGCTCGTCGAGTACCTGCGCAGCGTGCTGCTGTCGCTGCCCGCCGCCGCCAGCTGAAAAATGTCGACCCCGCTCGCTGTGCTCGCCGCCCCCGAGGGGCTGGCCGGCTTCGATGACCCGCTCGGACTTCTGGGATGATTTCGCTCACCGAAGCCCAGATCATGGCCTGGCTCACGCCGGTGCTGTGGCCGTTCATCCGCGTGCTCGCGCTGTTCTCGTCGATGCCGGTGCTGGGCCAGCGCAACGTGCCGATGCGGGTGCGCATCGCGTTGTCGTTCTTCATCGCGCTCGGCGTCGCCGGCACGCAGCCGGCCGCCGCCGGCGCGCCGCTGGATTCGCCCGCGGCGGTGGCGATCGTCGTCCAGCAGGTGCTGATCGGCCTGGCGCTCGGCTTCGCGGTGCGCATCATCTTCACCGCGGTCGAGTTCGCCGGCGAGATCGTGGGCCTGCAGATGGGACTGAATTTCGCCGGCTTCTTCGATCCGGCCACCGCGCAGCAGGCGACCGCGACCAGCAGCTTCTTCTCGACGATGGTGGGCTTCCTGTTCATCGCGATGAACGGGCACCTGCTGGTGATCGAGGCCGTCGTGCAGAGCCTGGCCGCGTTCCCGGTGTCGGCCGAGCCGTTCGCGTTCCTGCGCGCCGTGCGGCCGGAAACCTGGGGAACCGAGATCTTCCGCCTCGGCTTGTGGATCGCGCTGCCGCTGATCGCGATGCTGCTGTTCGTGAACATGATGCTGGGCGTGATCGCCCGCGTGGCGCCGCAGATCAGCGTCTTTTCGGTCGGCTTTCCCGTCACGCTCGGCGTCGGCCTCCTGGGGGTGGTGGCGGTGCTGCCCCTGCTGCAGGGCCCGTTCACGGCCGCGCTGGAGCAGATGTTGACGCTGTTCCGCTGAAGCGCCGGCGCGCGGCGCGCCGCCGACGCGACAATGCCGTGGCGCGGGATACTGCGGGCGCGATCAACCACGGGCGTGAACGGACATGGCCAATGAAGTCGAAGGGCGCGGCGAGCGGCGGTTGCGCCTCCTCGTCAAGCGCGCGCCGCTCGCGGGCGATCGGGCCCTTCCCGCCAAGCCGTCCGGCGCCCGCGGGTCGATCCTGCCGATCGCCAGCCTGGTCGGCAAATAGATCTCCGGGCCAGTTCGCCGTGCGTCCCGCCGCATTGATCGATTTCCGCTCGCCCGACGGCGAGGCGGCGCCGTTGCGCCTGGCGTTCGGCGCGCCGCGCCTGCGGCTGCGGGCCGTGTCGCCGGGCGAAGTCGCGCCGTTGCTGGCGCGGGTGGATGCGCTGGCGCGGGCGGGCGCCTGGTGCGTCGGCTATTTGCGCTACGAGGCCGCGGGCGCGTTCGACGCGGCGTTCGAATCGCATCCGCCGGCCGATGCGCGCTCCCCGCTGGCGGAGTTCGCGATCCACGACGCGCCGCTGGCGGGCGCCGACGCCGACGCCGCGTGGCGCCTCGAGTCGAACGGCGCCGCCGAGGTGCGCTGGGCCCAGGGGCCGCGCCGGGCCGAGTTCGACGCGGCGCTCGCCGAGATCCAGCGCGCGATCGCCGACGGCGAGGTCTATCAGGTCAACGCCACCGCGGCGCTCGCCGGGACGCTGCGGGGCGATCCGCTGGCCTTGTTCGCGGCCTTGCGGCGCGCGCAGCCGAATGCGTACGCGGCCTTCCTCGACCTCGGCGACGACCAGATCCTTTCGGTCTCGCCCGAGCTGTTCTTCGACTGGCGCGGCCGCCGATTGCTCGCGCGCCCGATGAAGGGCACCGCGCCGCGCGGGGCCGATCCCGCCGCCGATGCCGTCCAGGCCGAGCGCCTGGCGGCTTCGGTGAAGGAACGCGCCGAAAACCTGATGATCGTCGACCTGCTGCGCAACGACCTGTCGCGGGTGGCCGAGCCGTTCTCGGTGCGGGTGCCGCGCCTGTTCCACACCGAAGCCTGGCCCACCATCTGGCAAATGAGTTCCGACGTCGCCGCCCGCTCGCGCGAGGGCGCGACGCTCGCCGACGTCTTCGGCGCGCTGTTCCCGTGCGGCTCGATCACCGGCGCCCCGAAGGTGCGGGCGATGCGGCTGATCAAGGCGCTCGAACCCGGGCCGCGCGGCGTCTACTGCGGCGCGGTCGGCGTCGTCCAGCCGGGCGGCGCGGCGACCTTCAACGTGCCGATCCGCACGATCGAGCTGCGGGCGTCGGGCGGGGTGGTGCGCGCGCGCTGCGGCATCGGCAGCGGCATCACCGCGGATTCGACCGCCGACGGCGAATGGGGAGAATGGCGGCACAAGAGGGCGTTCGTCGATCGCGCGAGCGGCGCCTTCGAGCTGCTCGAGACGCTGCGGCTGGAAGAAGGCGTCTTCGCCGACGGCGACGCCCACCTGCGGCGGCTGGCCGGCGCCGCCGCGCATTTCGGGTTCGCCGCGCCCGAGCCTGCCGCGCGGCGGGCGCTGCAGCAAGCGGCGCACCGCCATCCGGGCGGGACGTGGCGTGTGCGGCTGCTCGCCGACCGGGCCGGCGCCGTGCGGGCCCAGGCGGTGGCGCTGGAGCGCCTGGGGTCTGCGCTGCGCGTCCAGCTGGCCGCGCGCGCCTTCGAAGAGGCGGACGGCGAATTCGTCCGCCACAAGACGACGCGGCGCGCGCACTACGAGGCCTTCGCGCCCGCCTCGTCCGACGTGTTCGACACCCTGCTGTGGAACAGCCGCGCGGAGCTGACCGAATTCACGCGCGGCAACCTCGCGTTGCGCATCGACGGCCGTTGGCGGACGCCCGCGCTGCGCTGCGGCCTGCTGCCCGGCGTCGCGCGGGCGCGGCTGCTGCGCGACGGCACGCTGGACGAGGCCGTGCTGACGAAAGGCGATCTCGCCCGCGCGACCGCGATCGCGTTCTTCAACAGCCTGCGCGGCTGGCTGGCCGTGGAGCTGGTGAAGTAAGCTGCGCGCGTTCGTTCCAGCAACGATGACACCAAGGAACTCGACCATGCCCCAAGCGATCCCTTACCTGTCTTTCAACGGCGACTGCGCCCAAGCGGTGGCCTTCTACGCCGGCGCCTTGCGCGGCGAACTGCGCGTGATGGTGCGCAACGACGACTTGCCGGCCGCCGCGGGGATGCCCGAGGCGCCGGGCGATTTCGTCGTCCACGCGGCGGTCGAGCTGCCCGGCGGCGGGTTCATCTACGCCGGGGACTGCCCGCCGCACCTGCCCTACGAGGGCATCAAGGGCGTATCGCTGACGCTGGACTACGACTCGGTCGACGAGGCCCGGCGCATCTTCGAAGCGCTCTGCGCCGGCGGCAGGACGACGATGCCGTTCGGCCCGCAGTTCTGGGCCGAAGCCAGCGGCATGGCCACCGACCGGTTCGGCGCGACCTGGATCGTCAACGGCCCGCGCAAGAAGGTTTGACGCCGGCGGCCCGCGTGGTCGACGGGGGAGGGCGATCCGCGCCGTCGTCAACGCGCCGCGCCGTCCCCTCGCGCTGTCAGGGTCGACCGCGCGAACGCCGCCGCCGTC
>JBEVLR010000066.1:0-4066 GCA_040509075.1 Burkholderiaceae bacterium
GAAGACTACATCACCGGCCGCTTCGGCTGATCCCTGAACGGCCGCCCGGCGCCCGCCGACCATGCGGCGGCGAGCGCCGATTCCGGCGGCGGGCCCGGGAACCGAGGATGAGCCACCCGCGTGCGCCCGCGCCGCGGCCCCAAGGACGGAGAACTTTTCATGAGCGACAAGCACCTTTCCACGCAATTCGATGCCGAACTCAGCGAAATCTCGAACCGGGTACTCGAGATGGGCGGCCTCGTCGAATCGCAGGTCGCGCAGGCGGCCTACGCGTTGACCAACTTCAGCGGCGAGACGGCCAGCCTCGTGCTTGACCGCGAGCAGCGCGTCAACACGATGGAAGTCGAGATCGACCGCGACCTGTCGGCCATCATCGCGCGCCGCCAGCCCACCGCGCGCGACCTGCGGCTGCTGATCGCCATCTCCAAGACGATCGGCAACCTCGAGCGCATCGGCGACGAGGCGACCCGCATCGCGCGCACCGTGCAGCGGCTGATGAACTCCGGCGTGTCCAGCCGGTTGCGCCTGCCGGTGGCCGACATCGCGTTCGGCGCGAACCTCGCCACCGCGCAGCTGCGCAAGGTCCTGGACGCTTTCGCTCGGCTCGACGTCGGCCGCGCGCTCGAGGTGCTGAAGCAGGACGACGCGATCGACAAGGAATTCGACGGGCTGCTGCGCAAGCTGATCACCTACATGATGGAAGACCCCCGCACGATCTCGTCGTCGATCGATCTGGTGTTCGTCGCGAAGGCGATCGAGCGCGTCGGCGATCACGCCAAGAACCTTTCCGAGCAGATCATCTACATCGTCAAGGGCACCGACGTGCGCCACCACACCGTGGCCGCCGTCGAGGACGCGGTGAGATGAGGGCTTCTCCCGCCGCCGCCGTCCGTTTTCCGGAACCCGGGTCCCGGGGCCGCCGTGCGCGTGAGGCCCGCCGCTCGCAACCGAACTTGGGAGAAAGGCTTCGATGAGCCGCATCCTCGTCGTCGAAGACGAATCCGCGATCGCCGAGCTGGTCGCGATCAACCTGCGCCATTCCGGTTTCGAAGTGGCGATCGCCGAATCCGCCGACGCCGCTCAAGCCGAGATCGACCGCGTGCTGCCCGATCTCGTCGTGCTCGATTGGATGCTGCCGGGCCAGACCGGCCTCGGCCTCGCGAAGCAGTGGCGCGCGGCGTCGCGGACGCGCGACCTGCCCATCATCATGTTGACCGCGCGCTCGGAGGAATCCGACAAGCTGTCGGGCCTCGACGCCGGGGCGGACGACTACCTGACCAAGCCGTTCTCGACCAAGGAACTGCTGGCGCGCGTCCGTGCGGTGTTGCGCCGCAAGGCGCCGGAAGCGTTGGATTCGGCCGTCGAGGTGAATGGGCTGCGCCTGGATCCCGCCACGCGCCGGGTGACGCGCGGGGACCGCGAGGTCAAGGTCGGCCCGACCGAGTTCCGTTTGCTGCATTTCTTCATGACCCACACGGAGCGCGTGCACAGCCGCACGCAATTGCTGGACCGCGTCTGGGGCGACCATGTCTTCATCGAGGAACGGACGGTGGACGTCCATGTGAAGCGCTTGCGCGAGGCGTTGGCGCCCGTGCAATGTTCCACGATGATCGAAACCGTGCGCGGCGCGGGCTACCGCCTGACGCAGCAGTCGCCGTCTTCTTCCGCGCCGAATCCGGTGTGAGCCGCCGGTCGTCGCCGTGGGCTGGTTCCTGAGTCGAGTCGTGTCCTATGCCGCCCTGGCGCTGATCGGCGCGGGGCTCGGCTCGCTCGTCGGCGACTGGGCCGGCACGCCGCTCGTCGCCACCGCCACGGGCGCGGCGCTGGTGATCGCGCTGCGCGTGGTCGCCGACGAACTGCGCGCGCGCCGGCTGATGCGCTGGCTGCGCGGGGATCTCGAAGCGCCAGCGCCGCGCGCTCCCGGTTTCTGGGGCGAGGCCGCCTACCGCATCGAACGCGCCCTGCGCCGCCGCGACCAGGCGCTGCTTCAGGAACAGCAGCGTTTCGCGCAATTCATGTCCGCCATCGAGGCTTCGCCCAACGGCGTGCTGATGCTCGATGCGGCCGACCAGATCCAGTGGCTGAATCCGATGGCCGCGGCGCATTTCGGGCTCGACCCCGGACGCGACCGGCTGCAGAGGGTGACCAACCTCGTGCGTTCGCCCACCTTCGTGGCCTATCTGCAGGCCGGCCAGTTCAACGATCCGGTGGTGTTCTCTTCGCCCGGCAGCGACAGCACGCTCAGCGTGATCGTGAGCCGCTACGGGGAAGGCATGCGTCTGGTGCTCTCGCAAGACATCACCGAGCGCGAACGCACCGAGGCGATGCGGCGCGACTTCGTCGCCAACGTGTCGCACGAGATCCGCACGCCGTTGACGGTGCTCGCGGGGTTCGTGGAGACGATCGCGTCGCTGCCGCTGACCGCGGTGGAGCGCGAGCGCGTGCTGGGGCTGATGACGCAGCAGACCGCCCGCATGACGACGCTGGTCGAGGATCTGCTGACGCTCGCCAGGCTCGAAGGCAGCCCGCGCCCGACCTGCGACCGCTGGGTGCCGGCCGCGCAATTGTTCGCGCAGGTGGAAAGCGAGGCGCGCGGGCTGTCGGCCGGGCGCCATACCTTCCATTTCACGGTGGAGAGTCGCGACGAGATCGCCGGCAACGACAGCGAATGGACGAGCGCGGTGGCCAACCTGGTCAGCAACGCGGTGCGCTACACGCCGTCCGGCGGCACGATTTCGGTCTCCTGGACGCGCCGCCCCGACGGCAACGCCGAAATCGAGGTCGAGGACACCGGGCCGGGCATCGCGCGCGAACACCTCGGCCGGCTGACGGAGCGCTTCTACCGGGTCGACGGCAGCCGGTCGCGCGACACCGGCGGCACCGGCCTGGGCCTGTCCATCGTCAAGCACGTGGTGCAGCGCCATGGGGGCGAACTCGACATCCGCAGCGAACTCGGTCGCGGTTCGACTTTCCGCATCGTCGTGCCCGCCGCGCGCGTCCGGTCGCTCGTCCCGTCGGAGCCGCCGGTCACCGAGCCGTCGGCGTCGCGCTGACCGGCGCGCGCCGATCCGTCTGTTCGATTCGCGTACGGATCATCCGGGTTTGCGGTAGTCGTTCGCGACCCAAGCGGCCGCGCTGACCGTCGACAGCTTGAAGTCCGGCCGCACTTTCACGGCGGCGATGCCGTTGCCGAATTCGTCTTCCGCCGCGAGCAGCGCGTGCGGATCGAACTCGTCGGGCACGATGTCCAGCGTCACCCGCACGCGACCCGTCGCCGTGGCGACCTGAACTCGCTTGTGCATCGCGGCGTGCACGGCCTGCTCGTGCCGCCGCACGACTTCGTGCGCCGTCTTCACCAGCGTATTGAACGCGGACGTGTCGAGCGGTTTGGGATTCTTCTTGTCGCGGCCCATCGTCCATGGGCCGACCAGCGCGGGCTCGCGCTCGCCGTCGCGGGTCATCGCCACGGCCCAGCCGTCGTCGTCCTCGTTCTTGATGACGCGGGCCGTCCAGCCGTTGTCGATCCACAGCCGCGCCTCGCGCACGGGAGCGGACGGATCGATGCCGTCGCGATCGTCCGTGCCGATGCCGAAAGCCTGATTCTCGGGATTGGAAGCCATGCGCGCATGATACGGGGCGTGCCGGCGCCCGCCGATGGCGGACGGCCCGATTGCGGCCGGCGGCATGGGTGCCGTAGCATCCGGTCTCGGGACGGAGCGGCCGTCGCGCGGATCGGATCGTCCAGGCTGCGCCTGGTGGCGATGGATGGCAAAGGTGAACGCATGGAATGGAGCGCATCGACGTGGTGGTGGATCGCGGCCGGCTTGCTGGTCGCGGGCGAGCTGGCGACCGGCACGTTCTATGTGCTGATGCTGGCCGCCGGCTGCGTCGTCGCGGCGCTGGCCGCCTATACGGGGATCGGCCTGCTGGGCCAGATCGCGGTCGCGATCGCCGTGGGCGGCGGCGCCGTCCTCGCGTGGCGCCGGAACCGCCTGCGGACGCCCGCGTCCGTCGCCCCGCAGGCCAACCCCGACATCAACCTCGACATCGGCGAACGGGTGCCGGT
>JBEVLR010000067.1:0-3883 GCA_040509075.1 Burkholderiaceae bacterium
GGGCCGCATCCTCGAACGTGCCGAGCCGCACGAGTTCTTCAACCACCCGCAACATCCACGCGCCCAGCAGTTCCTGGCCGACATCCGCACGCCGTTCGCACGCTCCGGCTGACCGGCCGACAGCGGGCGAAAAAAAAGCTCCCGAGCGATCAGGAGCTTTTTTTCGTGATCGGGTGGGGTGGCTAATGGGACTCGAACCCACGACAACCAGAATCACAATCTGGGACTCTACCAACTGAGCTATAGCCACCACCGGAAGCCAAAGATTGTATCCTGATTTGATCAGTTGGGCGCCGACGCGGCAGTGGCCTTGGCGATGCGGTCTTCGCGGTATTTGACCTTGTAGCGTTCCTTCAGGGTGTCGTAGGCCGCCTCGGCCTCGGCATCTTCGAAAGCTTGTTCGACCAGCGACTTGCCTTGCGCCGCCTCGCTTTCGGTGCGCGCCCGCGGCACCGGCTTGACGACGCGCATCACGGCGTAGCCGCCGTCCGGCAGCGCGACGCCGGTCACGACGGGGCCTTTGCCGATGTCGGCCTTCAGCGCGGCGTCGATCACCGCGCGAGGCACCTCAGGCGGCGGCGCGATGCGGCCGACGGTGGCCGCCAGCGGCAGCGCGAGCGCCGGGTTCCCGGCCGCCTCGGCGACGCGGGCTTGGCCATCCTTCAGGGCGGCGGCGGCGGCCTGCGTCTTGCGCACGCCGTCGACGACCTGGTCGTGCACCTGCGCGAGCGGACGCATGTGCTGGGGCGTGTAATCGACGACATGGGCGGCGGTCAGCTGGCGGGGCGCGGTCTCGACGGCCTCGGTGTTGTGCTTGTTCTTGATCGCTTCGTTCGAGAAGATCGCCGCGAGCAGCCGCGCCGAGGCCAGCGGGCCGGCGGCGCCGCTGGCCGGCGTGCGCTGGACGACGGCCGTCTGCCGGGTCAGCTTGAGCGCGGCGATCGCGGGCTCCAGGCCGTCGGGCTGTTCATAGACGGTGTTCGTGAATTTCTCGGCCGCGGCGGCGAACATCTTCTGCGCCTGCTCCGAGCGGTACTGATCCTCGACTTGGGCGCGCACCTCGTCGAAGGGCTTCGCGACGCCGCCGCGGATGGCGGTCAGCTCGATGATGTGGAAGCCCGAATCGCTGCGCACGACATCGCTGATGTCGCCCTGCTTCATCGAGAACAGCGCGTCGCTGAACGCCCCGGGGATCGCGCCCTTGCGCATGAAGTCGAGATCGCCGCCCGCGGGAGCGGAGCCGGCGTCCTGTGAGTTCTTCCTCGCGGCGTCCGCGAAGCCCGCCGGGTTCTTGCGCAGCTGCACGAGCAACGCGTCCGCCTGCGCCTTCGCCTTCGCGACCTCGGCGGGCGACGCGTTCGGCGCGACGTTGATCAGGATGTGGCTCGCGCGCCGCTCCTGCGGCACGGTGTACGCCGCCTCGCGGCTGCCGTAGAACTGGCGCAGCAGTTCGTCGGTGACGGGCACCTGGGGCTTGAGCGCGTCGGCGTCGAGCACGACGAAATCGACCTTCGCCTGCTCGGGCGCCGTGAATTCGGCCGTGTGCGCCTTGTCGGCGTAATAGGCCTGGATCTGCGCCTCGGTGGGTCGGATGGCGCCGGCGTAATCCTTCGCATCGAAACGTTGCCACTGGATCTCGCGCTGGTCGAACCAGGCGCCGAGCGCGGCCTGGGTCGCGATCGCGGGCACGAGGGCGCTGGCCGTGATGCCGCGCAGCGGCTGCTGGCGGGTGAGTCCGTCGCTGACCCGCGCGTACAGGCCGTCCTTGGTCAGCCCCTGCTGCGCGAGCGTGGCGGCGAGCTGCTTCGGATCGAGCGAACGCAACGGCTCGAACTCGGCGCTGGTGCGGATGTAGGCGTTGACGCGATCCGGCGTGACGGTCAGGTTGTCGTGGGGGGGGGCCCGCGCGGGCCACCCGGGGGCCCCCCACGAGGCGCCCCGCGGGGGGGGGGGCGGGTCTGGGTGGGGGGCGCCCCCGCCGCTACCACCCCGCGGCCCCCCACGATCGCGTCCAGCGTCTGGCGCTTGGACTGCGGGGAATCGAGCGTCTTCGGATCCACGCCGGGCCGCTGCATGCGGATGCGTTCGACGGACTCGCGCTGCTGGTTGTCCCATTCGACGCGCGTGACGTCGCGGCCGTCGACTTCGGCCACCGCGGCCGCTTCGTCGCCGTTCATCCGCGTGTAGCTCTGCACGCCGAAGATGGCGAAAGACGGAACGATCAGCAGGCCCAGGAGAACTTGCAGGAGTCGGTTGTGCGACCGGACGAAATCGAACATGGGAAGCCTCTTGGAGGGCAGGTGCCGGGCGGCATGAACGACGAAGGCGAACTCCGGATCCCCGAGTTCGCCTGACGGATCCGATTCGACGCGGCGCAGGCGCGGGAAGATGCCGCCTGCGCGGCTGCGCGAATCGACGGGTGGTGGGTGCTGACGGGCTCGAACCGCCGACCTACGCCGTGTAAGGGCGCTGCTCTACCAACTGAGCTAAGCACCCGCGAAAGACGTCGCGCGACGGGTTTCCCGCGGCCGGGCGCAGCTCGCGGTCATCAGTTGACGGCGTCCTTCAGGCCTTTGCCCGGACGGAATTTCGGCACCTTGGCCGATTTGATCTTGATGGGTTCGTTGGTGCGCGGATTGCGGCCGACGCGCGCCGCGCGCTTGGTCACCGCGAAGGTGCCGAAACCGACGATCGACACGCTGCCGCCCTTTTTCAAGGTCGTCTTCACGCCGCCGATGACCGCCTCCAGCGCGCGAGTCGCCGCCGCCTTGGAAATGTCGGCTTGGCGGGCGATGTGTTCGATCAATTCAGACTTGTTCACGAAAGAACCCCCTCTCGGAAATACGCTGGCGATGTGTTGGATGAGTGCGATCCGCACCGCGCGGGGCGGCGCCGCGACGGCGCGCCGTGGTCGCGCAGCCTTCACGGCAGGAGGATTACAGACCCTGTCGCCTGACAGTGTCAAGCAAGACCGGGATTCTATTCGTATTCGTTACACACGCCCGGCGCGCCCGCTCGGCGCGAGCCCCCGGTCCGCGCACGCGCCGCCTATCGCGCCTTGGCGCGGATCTCCGGGATCGCCTTCTGCAGGTAGTAGGCCATCGACCAGATGGTCAGCACCGCCGCGATGACGAGCAGGCGCTCGCCCCACCATTGCGTGTCGATCATCCCGAACAACCGGCCGTGGAACAGCAGGAACGGGATGGCCGTCATCTGCATCGTCGTCTTCCACTTGCCGAGCATGTGGACGGCCACGCTGCGCGAAGCGCCGATCTGGGCCATCCATTCGCGCAGCGAAGAGATCGCGATCTCGCGCCCGATGATCACCAACGCCAGCAACGCGTTGCAGCGATCGAGCTGCACCAGGATCAGCAGCGCCGCGCAGACCAGGAATTTGTCGGCGACCGGATCCAGGAACGCGCCGAACGCGGAGGCCTGGTTCAGCCTGCGGGCGAGGTAGCCGTCGAGCCAGTCCGTCAGCCCGGCCACCATGAACGACACCGTCGCGATCAGATCCTGCGTCGCCCTGTCGATCGGCAGGTAGAACAAGCCGACGATCAAGGGGATCGCAACGATGCGCGCCCAGGTCAGCAAGGTGGGGATCGTGAAGAACATTGGCCGATTCTGCCTTCGAATCGGGGCGAGCGGGCGGACGGCCCGGGCCGGGGGCTCAGTCCAGCGTCCGGGGCTTGAAGCGGCGGTCGTCGTCGAACAGGAAGACTTCCGTGAACTTCCACGGCCGGGGCAGATGCGTCGCGTCGCCGAACGGCGCGGCGCGGCGCACGGCGTCGATCGCGATCTGCACCGTGTCCCGCGCTTGGGTCGGCACGCGCAGGACGGCGATGTGGCGGATGCCGCCGTCGCCGTCGACTTCGATCTCGAG
>JBEVLR010000068.1:0-12917 GCA_040509075.1 Burkholderiaceae bacterium
GCGAGCAGCGCCGCGGCCAACAAGCTTCTGACATCCGGTGCGGGCGCTGACATCGGGGCGCGGCGTTGCGGCTGGGGGGTTCAGTCCGACAGGCGCGTGACGCCTTCCAGCCGGCATGCGTAGACCGCATTGCGCAGCGCCGCGATCGCCTCGTAGCGCGGGAAGCTGCGCCGCCAGGCGAGCACGACGCGGCGCGACGGCACCGGCGCCGCGAACGGGACGTAGGTCACGAGCGCGCCGGCGTCGCCGTCGTGCAGGCCGTGCCGGACCGACAACCCCGGCACGACGGTGATGCCCATGCCCGACGCGACCATGTGCTTGATGGTCTCCAGGGACGATCCTTCGAAGCTCTTGCGGATGCCCTCCGCATCGTTCGAGAAGCGCGCGAATTCCGGGCACACCTCGAGCACGTGGTCGCGAAAGCAATGCCCGGCGCCGAGCAGCAGCATCGTCTCGCGCTTCAACGCCTCGGCGGAAATGGCCTCCTCGGCGGCGAGCCGGTGCGCGCGCGGCAACGCGACGACGAAGGGCTCGTCGTAAAGGGCGGCCACGGCCAGCCCGCTGTCCGGAAACGGCTCGGCCATGATCGCGCAGTCGAGCTCGCCGGTGCGCAGCATGTCCAGCAGCTTGAGGGTGAAGTTTTCCTGCAGCATCAGCGGCATCTGCGGCGTCAGCTCGATCGCGCGGCGCACGAGCTGAGGCAGCAGGTATGGGCCGATCGTGTAGATGATGCCCAGCCTGAGCGCGCCGGTCAGCGGATCCTGGCCGCGTCGGGCGATTTCCTTGATGGCGTTCGCCTGCTCGATCACGCTTTGCGCCTGCCGGACGATCTCGGCGCCCAGCGGCGTCAGGCTGACTTCGCTGCTGCCCCGCTCGAACAGCTTCACGTCGAGCTCTTCCTCGAGCTTCTTGATCGCCACCGACAACGTCGGCTGCGACACGAAGCACGCCTCGGCCGCCCGGCCGAAATGCCGTTCACGGGCGACCGCGACGATGTAGCGCAACTCCGTGAGCGTCATGCCGTATTGTGACGATCCGAACCCGCCCCGCGCCCTACGGGTTCACCCGCCCCAACCCTCGAGCCAACGCCCCCACCGACCGGAAGTTCAAGGACAGCCAGCGATCCGGCTCCGCCGCTCGCGAAGCGAACACCCCCTCGGGGGGCAGCGAGCGCCAGCGAGCGTGGGGGCCGTCATGGCCAGCGTGGGGCCGTCATTTCTTCATGCTTTGAGCCAATCCGGCTTGTCCCCGAACCATCGCTCGACATGCGCGGACGCGGCGCCGGGCGCGTGCGCGAGCAGCTCCGGCGCCACGCGACGGACGTGCGCGAGCAGCGGAGCATCCTCCTGCAGGTCGGCGAAGCGCAGCAGCTGGTCGCCCGATTGGCGCGCCCCCATGAATTCCCCGGGGCCACGGATCTCCAGGTCGCGGCGCGCGATCTCGAAGCCATCGGTCGTCTCCGCCATCGCCTTGAGCCGGTCCTTGGCGGTCTGGGACAGCGGTCCGGCGTAGAGCAGCACGCAGACGCTCGCCGCGCTGCCGCGGCCCACGCGGCCGCGCAGCTGGTGCAGCTGAGCCAGGCCGAAGCGCTCGGCGTGCTCGATCACCATCAGGCTGGCGTTGGGCACGTCGACGCCGACTTCGATGACGGTCGTGGCGACCAGCACCGGGGTCGCGCCCGCCTTGAAGCGCGCCATCTCGGCCGCCTTGTCGGCCGCCTTCATGCGGCCATGCAACAGGCCGACCGGGCAGCCGGCAAGCGCATCGGACAGCGCGGCATGGGTGTCGGTGACGTTGCGCAGCGTCAGCGGCTCGGCGCGGCCGGCGTGTCCGGCGACGGCGTCCTCGGCGTCTTCCGACTCCTCGATCAGCGGGCAGACCCAGTACACCTGCCGCCCGGCCGCGATCTCGCCGCGGATGCGTTCGACCACGTCGGGGCGGCGCGCGTCGGCGAACACCCGCGTGACGACGGGGGTCCGCCCGGGCGGCGATTCGTCGAGGGTGCTGACGTCGAGGTCGGCGAAATAGGTCATCGCCAGCGTGCGCGGGATCGGCGTCGCCGTCATCATCATCAGGTGCGGCTCGAGCCCGCCGAGCCCCAGCTTGCGGCGCAGCGCGAGCCGCTGCTGAACGCCGAAGCGGTGCTGCTCGTCGACGATCGCCAGGCCCAGCCTCGCGAACGCGACGTCGTGCTGGATCACCGCATGCGTGCCGACGACCAGCTTCGCGGCGCCGCCGGCGATGCGCTCGATCGCCCGCGCCCTGCCCTTGCCCTTGCGGCTGCCGCTGAGCCACGCGACTTCGATCCCCAGCGGCTCCAGCCACTGCACCAGCTTGGCGAAATGCTGTTCGGCGAGGATCTCGGTCGGCGCCATCAGCGCGCATTGCCAGCCGGCGTCGATGGCGACGGCTGCGGCGAGCGCGGCGACCACGGTCTTTCCGGCGCCGACGTCGCCCTGCAGCAGCCGGTGCATCGGGCGCGGGCCGGCGAGATCGGCGCCGATCGCGCCGACGACGCGCCGCTGCGCGCCGGTCAGCGCGAACGGCAAGGCGGCCGTCAGTTTCTCGTGCAGGCCGCCGGCCTGCGCCTGGATGGCGGGCGCGCGCAGCAAGTCGCGTTCCGCGCGCGCGGCGAGCTGCGAGAGCTGCTGGGCCAGCAGTTCCTCGAACTTCAGGCGCTGCGCGGCCGGGTGGGAACCGTCCTCGAGCGCGGGCAGCCGCACGCCGGCGGGCGGATGGTGCAGGGTTTCCAACGCCTCGCGCAGCGGCGGCAGGTCGGCCGGAACGACCCGCGGCGGCAACACTTCGCCGATCGGCGCCCGCGCCAGGCTCGCGGCGATCGCCTTGCGCAGGTAGGGCTGCGGCAGCTGCGCGGTGGTCGGGTAGACCGGCGTCAGCGACGGCGGCAACGGCGCGCCGGGCACGATCGGCTTGAAGGCCGGATGCACCATTTCGCGGGCCAGGAAACCGCCGCGGATCTCGCCGTGCACGCGCACGAGTTGGCCCGGCACGAACGCCTTCAAGTGCGACGGATAGAAATTCAGGAAACGCAGCACGAGCTCGCCGCCGGAGGCGTCGGTCATCGAGACGACGAACTGGCGCCGGCCCCGCGCGTCGACGTGCGATTCGGTCACCGTGCCTTCGACCTGCACCTTGTCGCCGGGCCGCGCCTGGCGGATCGGCGTGATCGCCGTCTCGTCTTCGTAACGCAGCGGCAGGTGCAGCGCGAGATCGATCGGCCGCAGCAGCCCGAGCCGGCGCAGCGCGCGCTGCGGGCCGGTCAGCGCCGCCGTCGCGGCCGGCGCGGCGGCGCGGTCGGCGGCGGACGCGGCGGCGGACTTTTTCGGCATGGGCGACATTCTCGCGTCTGCCGCGCGCCGCCGCCGTGCAGGAAACAGACGAATCCGGTGCCGGATGTACAAGCCGATACGCCTGCCACGGCGCGGTTCCGCGACAATATCGATCCACCGATGACCTTCCCCCTTCCAAGCCCGTTGCGCGCACCGCGGCGGACATGCCAGCCACCATGCGCCTCTTCGTCCGTTTCGTCGTCCTGATGGTTGCCGTTTTCGGCGTGAGTTTGGCGTTCGCCTGGGCCTGGGACCGATCGGACGGCTCCGGCCATCCGCCGCAGTCCGCGCACGTTTCCTGATTCCCGCCGCCCGGCAGACATCGCGATGACGGGCGATGCCGTCTTCCTGCCGCCGCCCTCCGGCGCGCATCGCCTCGGCGATTTCGACTTCGAGCTGCCGCCCGAGCTGATCGCGCAGCATCCGGCGGCCGAACGCAGCGGCTCCCGCTTGCTGGACGGCACCGGCGCGGCGCCCGCCGATCGCCCGTTCCGCGACCTGCCCGAGCTGCTGGAGGCCCGCGACCTGCTGGTCTTCAACGACACCCGCGTGATCAAGGCCCGGCTGCTCGGCGCGAAAACGAGCGGCGGCGGCGTCGAGGTGCTGATCGAACGCGTGCTGGCGCAGGCCGGCGGCGAAGCCTTCCATGCCTGGGCCCACATCCGCGCGAGCAAATCGCCGCGGGCCGGCGCGACGCTGCGCCTGGGCGACCTCGATCGCGGCGACGTCTTCGAAGCCCAGGTGCTGGGCCGCTGCGGCCCGGACGACGCGCTGTTCCACCTGCGCTTTCCCGCTGGCGTGTTCGAGCTGCTCGACCGCCACGGCCACGTGCCGCTGCCGCCGTACATCGAGCACGCCGACGGGGCCAACGACGTGCGGCGCTACCAGACCGTGTTCGCCGACCGGCCCGGCGCGGTGGCGGCGCCGACGGCCGCGCTGCACTTCGACGACGCGCTGCTCGGCCGGATCGCGGCGCGCGGCGTGCCGACGGCGCGCGTGACGCTGCACGTCGGCGCCGGCACCTTCCAGCCGGTGCGGGGCGACGACCTCGGCGACCACAAGATGCACACCGAATGGTTCGACGTGCCGGAGGCGACGATCGAGGCCGTGCAGCGCACGCGCGCCGCGGGCGGCCGGGTGGTCGCCATCGGCACGACCACGGTGCGGGCGCTGGAATCGGCGGCGGTCGCCGCGGCCCAGGCCGGCGCGCCGGGCCGCCTGCAGGCCGGCGCGGGCGAAACGCGGATCTTCATCACGCCGGGCTACCGGTTCCAGGTGGTCGATCGCCTCGTCACCAATTTCCACCTGCCGCGCAGCACGCTGCTGATGCTGGTGAGCGCGTTCTCGGGCATGGAGCGGATCCGCGCGCTCTACGCCCATGCGATCGCGCGGCGCTACCGGTTCTTCAGCTACGGCGATGCGATGCTGCTCGATCGCCGGACGCAAGGCTCCTGACATCGCCGCGCGCCGCGGCGCGCGGCGACAATGCGGCGATGCTGAAATTCGAACTGCTGGCCACCGAAGCGCTCGCGCGCCGCGGGCGGCTGACGCTGAACCATGGCGTCGTCGAGACTCCGGTCTTCATGCCCGTGGGCACCTACGGCACCGTCAAGGGCGTGCTGCCGCGTTCGCTCGAGGAAATGGGGGCCGAGATCATCCTCGGCAACACCTTCCACCTGTGGATGCGCCCGGGCCTGGACATCATGGCGCGATTCGGTGGCCTGCACCGGTTCGAGGGCTGGAAGCGGCCGATCCTGACGGACTCCGGGGGCTTCCAGGTCTGGTCGCTGGGCGAGATGCGCAAGATCGCCGAGGAAGGCGTGCGCTTCGCCTCGCCGGTCAACGGCGACAAGCTGTTCCTCACGCCCGAGATCAGCATGCAGATCCAGACCGTGCTGAACTCGGACATCGCGATGCAGTTCGACGAGTGCACCCCCTACGAAACCAAGGGCGTGCCGACCACCGAGCGCGAGGCGCGGCTGTCGATGGAGCTGTCGCTGCGCTGGGCGGCGCGCTGCCGCGACGAATTCGCGCGGCTGGGCAACACGAACGCGCTGTTCGGCATCGTCCAGGGCGGCATGTTCGAGTCGCTGCGCGAAGCGTCGGTCGATGCGTTGGTGGCGCTCGATTTCCCCGGCTATGCCGTCGGCGGCGTGTCGGTCGGCGAACCCAAGGACGACATGCGCCGCATCGTCGCCCACACGCCGCGCCGCCTGCCGGCGCACAAGCCGCGCTACCTGATGGGCGTCGGCACGCCGGAGGACCTGGTCTACGGCGTGGCGCACGGCGTGGACATGTTCGATTGCGTGATGCCCACGCGCAACGCGCGCAACGGCCACCTGTTCACGCGCTTCGGCGACCTGCGGCTGCGCAACGCGCGCCATAAAAGCGATCCGGCGCCCATCGACTCGACCTGCACCTGCCACGCGTGCGCGAACTTCAGCCGCGCCTACCTCCATCACCTCGACCGCTGCGGCGAGATGCTGGGCCCGATGCTGACCACGGTGCACAACCTGCACTATTACCTGAACCTGATGCGCGAGATCCGCGCCGCCCTCGACGAAAGCCGCTTCGCCGAATTCCAGCGGCAGTTCGCGCTGGACCGCGGGCGCAGCGTCTAGCGCCGCTCCGCCCTGCGCCCCCGGGGCGATAGGCGCGGGATGTAAGCTGGAGCGCGATGCGCAAGCTGTCATCCTGGATCCGGCGGACCTCGTCCGCCCTCTGCACCTGGGCGATCGCGCCGCTGATCCTGTTCGAGGAATGGGGCTGGGCCCGCTTGGCGAAGCTCATGGGACAGCTCGCGCGGCTGCCCGGCATCAGTTGGTGCGAACGCCGCATCGCGGCGCTGCCGCCACGCATCGCGTTCATCGTCCTGTTCGTGCCGATGCTGCTGCTGTTGCCGGTCAAGGTCGGCGCGTTGTGGCTGATCGCGGGGGGAAGGACGGCGGCCGGCGTGGCGATGTTCGTGCTGGCGAAAGTGCTCGGCACCGGTTTCGTCGCGCGCCTGTTCCAACTGACGCGCCCGCAACTGATGCGGCTGGGCTGGTTCGCCCGCGGATTCGAACGTTGGCTGACCTGGAAGCAAACGCTGATGGCCCGCTTGCGCGCGACGCTGCCCTGGCGTTGGGCGCGGATGGTGGGAAGGCGCCTGCGGCGTCAGTGATGCGGGAGCGGGCCCGCCGGCCCGCTCGGGTGCCCCGCGTCCCGGGCGGACCGGTGGCCGCCGCCCGGTCTTCAGACGACGCGCGCGTCGAGCAGGCGTCCGACTTCCTGCCGCAACCGCTGCGGCGTGACCGCGGCCGGGGCGATGCGCTGGCCCACGTTCAGGCCGACCCGGTTCCAGACGCCCCGGCGCAACGGCCTCTTCATCGCCGCACCGTCGATGCGCGAGAAGAACGACCCCCAGAGGTTCTGCAGCGCGATCGGCACCACCGGCACCGGCCGCCGCTCGAGGATGCGCATGATGCCGCCCTTGAACGGCTGGAGCTCGCCGTCGGCGGTGATGCTTCCTTCGGGGAAGATGCCCAGCAGATCGCCGTCGGCCAGCACCTGGTCGGCCGCGGCGAACGCCGCGTCGTAGGCGGCGGGGTCGTCGGCCTTCGACGCGATCGGGATCGCTTTCGCGAGCTTGAAGAACCAGCCCAGCACCGGGAGCCGGAAGATGCGCGAGTCCATCAGGAAGCGGATCGGCCTCGGGCTCGCCGCCATCAGCAGCACCGGGTCGACGAAGCTGACGTGATTGCAGACCACGATCGCGGCGCCGGTGGCCGGGATGTTCTCCTCGTCCCGCGTGTGCAAGCGGTAGATCGTGCGCGTGAGCATGAACGCGAAGAAGCGCAGCAGGTACTCCGGCACGAGGAAGAACACATAGCCGGCCACGATCGCGTTCGCGACGCCGGTGACGAGGAACACACCTTCGACGCTCACGCCGAAACTCAACAACGCCCCGGCGATCAGCGAACTGGCGATCATGAACAGCGCGTTCAGGATGTTGTTGGACGCGATGATGCGCGCCCGGTGGCTGGGCTGCGCGCGCAGCTGGATCAGCGCATACATCGGAACGCTGTAGAGGCCGGCGCTGAGCGACAGCATGAACAGGTCGATCATCAATCGCAGGTGCTGCGGGCGGGCGGCGAAATCCGCCAGCCCGCAGGCCGCGGCGGTCGGCGCCTGCAGGCGATGCACGGCGAAATAGAGATCGATCGCGAAGACGCTCATGCCGATCGCGCCCAGCGGCACGAGGCCGATCTCGACTTGGCGGCGCGACAGCCTGTCGCACAGCAGCGACCCGGCGCCCACGCCGACCGAGAACAGCACCAGCAACAGCGACGCGACCTGCGCGTCGCCGCGGAGCACGTCCTTCGCGAAAGACGGGAACTGCGACAGGAACGTCGCGCCGAAGAACCACATCCACGAAATGCCCAGCAGCGAACGGAACACGACGACGTCCGAACGCGCGAGCTTCAGGTTGCGCAAGGTCTCGGTGACGGGATTCCAGTTGATGGCCAGCGCGCGGTCGTGCGCCGGCGTCGACGGGATCCATTGCGCGGCCAGCCGGCCGGCGACGGCGATCGCGAGGCACGCGCCGCCCGCCAGCGCCGGCCCGATGCCGGGCACGACGACCAGCAGACCCCCCGCGAGCTGGCCGAGCAGGATCGCGACGAAGGTGCCCATTTCGACCATGCCGTTGCCGCCGGTGATCTCGTGGCCGTCCAGGTGCTGCGGCAGATAGGCGTATTTCACCGGCCCGAACAACGTCGAATGGACGCCCATCAGGAACAGGCACGCGAGCAGCACGGCCACCTGACGTTCGATGAAGCCCCAGGCGGCGAACAGCATGATGCCGATCTCCAGCCATTTGATGAAACGCATCATCGTCGCCTTGTCGAATTTGTCGGCCAGCTGCCCGCTGGTGGCCGACAGCAGCACGAAAGGCAGGATGAACACGGCGCTGATGACCAACCCGGCCTTCGCCGGCGACAACCAGGCGACGTTGAGCTGGTAGGTGACGAGCACGGTGAACGCGAACTTCAATACGTTGTCGTTCGCGGCACCGCAGAACTGCGTCCAGAAGAACGGCGCGAATCGACGCTGGCCGAGCAGGGCGAACTGGCTGGTGCGGGGTGGCTGGCTCATGGGGTTTGTGCGTCTTTCGTGTTTGCCGGCACTGTAGCCGCCAGGTATCCGGCACGGTGGCCGTCGACGTCAATGCTTCGCATCGACATTTGAAAGCCCCTTATGACGAAGGCCTGGCTTGAAAGCAATTGCTCGCTCTCATTTCATTTCGGCCATTCGTCATGACGAAATTCGGGCATCGCGCCTCGACGAGACCGCTCGCAGGCCTCTTAACGCTCCGTGGATGCAGGCGTGCCGGCCAACGACGGTGCGGCGACGCGGGCAATCATCTCGCGCGCGAATTCGATGAACGCGACGGCTCCGCGCGATGACGGATCGAACACCACGCCCGGTTGCCCATAGCTGGGCGCTTCGGCAAGCCGGACATTGCGTGGGATCACGGTGTTGAACACCTTGTTTCCGAAATGCGCCTTCAACTGTTCGCTGACATGCGTCTGCAGCGTGATGCGCGGGTCGAACATCACGCGCAGCAGGCCGATCAATTCCAAGTCGCGGTTCAGGTTCGCATGCACCTGTTTGATCGTGTTGACGAGGTCGGAAACGCCTTCGAGCGCGAAATACTCGCATTGCATCGGCACGATCACCCCATGGGCGCTGCATAAGCCGTTCAGCGTCAACAGGCTCAACGACGGCGGGCAATCGATCAGCATGAAATCGTAGTCCGCATCGACGGCCTTCAGCGCACCGCGCAGGCGCTCGGTGCGGCGTTCGAGCGCGACGAGCTCTATTTCGGCGCCGGCCAGCTCGCGGTTCGCGCCGACGACGTCATACCCGCCGCTGCGGGAACGCTGCGCCGCCTCCGTGACGGAAGCGCTTTCCAGCAACACGTCATAAACCGATGTCGCCAACGTCCGCTTGTCGACGCCGGAGCCCATCGTCGCGTTGCCCTGCGGGTCAAGGTCGACCAGTAGAACGCGTTGACCCGCCACCGCCAATCCAGCTGCGAGATTCACGGTCGTCGTGGTCTTGCCGACGCCACCTTTCTGGTTCGCAACGCAAAAAATTCTCGACATGAGTGACGGATCAGCGCGGTTTAGGGGAACTCCGAGGAGGCTATTGTCGCGGTTAGTTCGTGATCACCGTACCGCGTTGGAGATCGCCGTCAACCGGCTTCAGCCATACCAGACAACGGGCGGCGTCCAATTCGGGTACGTTCAGTTGTTCCACGTGGAACAACTCGATGCCGACGGGAAGAGCCTGGCGTTCATCGTCCGACAAATTCGCCTTCATGGCGGCCCATTTTCCCTGCCCTGCCAAAAGCAGCGGCCGAGTCAACGAGACGAAATCGGTGAGGGAGGCAAACGCCCGCGACGTGATCAAGTCGAACTCCGGCGATTTGAAAGTGCGTTTGTCTTCCACTCGACCATGTAGGCCCTGCAGGTTGGGCAAGGCCAGTTCGGCCGCCACTTGGCGAATGAATGTCGCCTTCTTCGCGACGGCGTCGACACAGGTCACCATCCAACCCGGGTTCAACAGCGCCAGGATCACCCCCGGCAACCCTGCGCCACTGCCGACGTCCAACAATCGCAGGCCATCTTGAGCCGCTCGTCCGGTCCCCTGTCGCAGGGGCGCCACCACAGCCAAACAATCCAGCAGATGATGCGTGAACATCTCCTGCAGTTCACGAACCGCCGTCAGGTTGTAGACCTGCGTCCAGCGCCTGATCAAGGCCAGATAAGCCAGCAGACGTTCGCGCTCGGACGCATCAAGCAACAGTCTCAAACGGGGCGCCAGGGCCTCGAGCCGCTCATCCAATCGATCGATCGACCCCGCTTCAAGCGACATCGCGCTGCTCATCGGCCTTTTCAGCCCGATCAATGGATGCGAAACCCCTGAACCGCTTCTTTTTCAGGTGCACCAACAGCAGCGAAATGGCCGCCGGTGTCACCCCGGAAATACGGGTCGCCTGCCCCAAGGTCTGAGGCCGGTGTTGATTCAGCTTTTGGCGAACCTCGAACGACAGCGCGGTGACTTGGCTGTAGTCGAGATCGGGCGGCAGCGCGAGGTGTTCCAGCTCTTGTGCGCGCGAGACTTCGTCGTTCTGTTTGTCGATATAGCCGGCGTATTTGGTCGCGATCTCGAGCTGCTCGATGACTTCGCCCGACAGCTGGGCACCAAGCTCGGCCACCAACGTTCCACGTGAAACATCGAAGCCGGGATGCGCAAGGCGGGCGGCTTCGGCAACGATGTCGAAATCAATGCCGGGACGGCGCAGCAGATCGACCAACGAATGTTCATGCTCCAACGCCTTGCCGAGCAGGCGCTCCGCTTGAGCGGCCGGCAGGATGCCCGGGTGAACCCAGGTCGAGCGCAGCCGCTCGGTTTCACGCGCGAACGCCTCCCGCTTCCGATTGAAATGGGCCCAGCGTGCATCGTCGACCAGGCCCAATCCACGACCCAGCTCGGTCAGGCGCAAGTCCGCGTTGTCTTCGCGCAGTTGCAGCCGAAATTCGGCACGGCTCGTGAACATCCGGTAGGGTTCGGTCACGCCTTTCGTGATCAGATCGTCCACCAGCACCCCCAGATACGCCTGATCTCGCCGCAACACAAACGCTTCGGACCGCCCGCGCGATTGCAGCGCCGCGTTGACGCCGGCGTGCAAGCCCTGTGCGGCGGCCTCTTCATAGCCGGTCGTGCCGTTGATCTGGCCGGCGAAGAACAGCCCCCCGATGTCGCGCGTCTCGAACGAATTCTTCAACGCCCGCGGATCGAAGCAGTCGTATTCGATCGCATAGCCCGGCCGCAGGATGTGCGCGTTCGCCAGGCCGGACATCGAGCGCACCGCGCTGAGCTGCACGTCGAACGGCAACGACGTCGAGATGCCGTTCGGATAGAACTCGTTCGTGGTCAGGCCTTCGGGCTCGAGAAAGATCTGATGCGAGGCCTTGTCGGCGAAACGATTGACCTTGTCCTCGATGCTCGGGCAGTAGCGCGGCCCGACGCCCTCGATCACCCCGGTGAACATCGGGCTGCGGTCGAAGCCCGAGCGGATGATTTCGTGGGTCCGGGCGTTGGTGTGCGTGATCCAACACGGCACCTGGCGCGGATGCTGAGCCGCCGTGCCCATGAAACCGAAGATCGGCATCGGAGTGCCGAGGCGGCCATCGGCGCCCGGCATGCCGTCGCCGGGCTGTTCGGTGAGCTGCGAAAAGTCGATCGAGCGGCCGTCGATGCGCGGTGGCGTCCCGGTCTTGAGACGACGTTGCGGCAACTTCAACTCCTTCAGCCGGGCCGACAGCCGCTGCGCCGGCGGATCGCCCGCCCTGCCCGCACCGTAGTTCTGCAGGCCCACGTGGATCTTGCCGTCGAGGAACGTGCCGGCCGTCAAAACCACCGTCCGGCCGCGAAATGCGATCCCGGCCTGCGTGACCGCACCGGCGACGCGATCACCGCCTTCGGCCGCTTCGACCATCAGGTCGTCGACCGCCTGCTGAAAAAGCCACAGGTTCGGCTGATTCTCCAGCCGACGGCGGATCGCCGCCTTGTACAGGACGCGATCCGCTTGCGCGCGCGTGGCGCGAACCGCCGGCCCCTTCGATCCGTTGAGGATACGGAATTGGATGCCCGATTCATCGGTCGCCGCCGCCATCGCGCCGCCGAGCGCATCGACCTCCTTCACCAGATGCCCTTTGCCGATGCCGCCGATCGACGGATTGCAGCTCATCTGCCCCAAGGTCTCGATGTTGTGCGTCAACAGCAGCGTGGTGCATCCCATCCGTGCCGCGGCAAGCGCGGCTTCCGTGCCGGCATGGCCGCCGCCGACGACGATGACGTCGAATTCCTGGGGATAGATCACGGCAACTCACTGCGCATGGATCCGACCGTCATGGCTGGATCGATAGGAAACCGCACGGCGCCGCACGGTGCGCAAAGGATTCGCGCCGGGCGGGGACGGACTGGGGGGAACCCCGATTTTAAGTGGGCCGCCGATGGCTCGCCACCCGCATCGACAATGGCGGGATGCCGCCCTCGCCTTCCTCTCCCCGCTCATCGGCACCCGCCTGCCGGCCCGGTTGCGGTGCGTGCTGCATCGCGCCGTCCATCACCCGTCCGATCCCCGGGATGCCGCAAGGAAAACCCGCCGGCGCACGCTGCATCCAGCTCGACGACCAGCTGCGCTGCCGGCTGTTCGGGCACCCCGACCGCCCGACGTTCTGCGCCGGCCTGCGGCCCTCCGACGAAATGTGCGGCGCCAGCGCCGGCCACGCGATGCGGTGGCTGGCGAGGCTCGAGGAGGCGACCCGGCCCTGAGGGCCCCGGGCACCCCTGCATCCCGCGCGCTTCGGCGCGAGCGGCTTCGGGCGGCCGGCGCCGCCCATTCCGGTGCATCATCCGGTTAGGCGCTGCCGCGCATCCCAGATGCGGTGGAATGTCAGGTTAGGACACGGCCGGCGCGCCGCCTTCCTCACCGGAAGCACTTCGACGCGAACG
>JBEVLR010000069.1:0-7211 GCA_040509075.1 Burkholderiaceae bacterium
GGCCGGCACCGCGCAAGCGGCCGCCGGGGCCGCGGCGTCGTTGCCCTTCTTGTTGTTCTGCCTGCCGGCCTCCGGCGCCGGCGGCGGCGTGGGGGAGGAGAACGCGGCGAGGTTGCCCGGCAGCGGCGGCGGCGGCGCGCCGCGCGCGGCCGCGCGCGAGGGGTCGAGCAGCCATTTCTGGTAATCGTCGAGGTCGCCGTCGAACGGCAGCACCTTGCCGTGCGCCACGAGCCAGAACTCGTCGCACACCTCGCGCAGCAGCGCGCGGTCGTGGCTGACCAGCATCACGGTGCCTTCGAACTCGTTGAGCGCCATCGACAGCGCCTCGCGCGTCGCCAGGTCGAGGTGGTTGGTGGGCTCGTCGAGCAACAGCAGGTTGGGCCGCTGCCACACCAGCGAAGCCAGCACCAGCCGCGCCTTCTCGCCGCCCGACAGCGTGCCGATCTGCTGGTGCACCATGTCGCCGACGAAGCGGAACTGGCCGAGGAAATCGCGCAGCTCCTGCTCGCGCCCGTCCGGCCCCACGGTGCGCGCGAGCCTGACCATGTGCTGCAGCGGCGTGTCGTCGGACTGCACGACGTCCATCTCCTGCTGCGCGAAATAGCCGATCGACAGACCCTTGCCTTCGGTGACCTCGCCGCCGAGCGCCGGGTTGCTGCGCGAGATCGTCTTCACCAGCGTCGACTTGCCCTGGCCGTTCGCCCCGAGGATGCCGATGCGCTGGCCGGCGAGCACGCTCTTGTTGATGTCGCGCACGATGACCTTGCGGATCCAGCCCGAATCGTCGCCGCGCTCGGCGGGCGGGGGCACCAGGTACCCGCACTCCATGTCGGTCATGGCGAGCATGGGATTGGGCAGGCTCTTGGGCTCCTTGAATTCGAACGAGAAATCGGCCGAGGTCAACACCGGCGCGATGCGCTCCATGCGCGCCAGCGCCTTCACGCGGCTCTGCGCCTGCTTGGCCTTGCTGGCCTTGGCCTTGAAGCGGTCGATGAAGCGCTGCAACTGCGCGACGCGCTCCTGCTGGCGCCCGAACGCCGCCTGCTGCTGCGATATGCGTTCGGCGCGCATCTCTTCGAACGCCGAGTAGTTGCCGCCGTAGCGCGTCAGCGCGGCGTCTTCCAGGTGGATCGTGACGTCGGTGATCGCGTCGAGGAATTCGCGGTCGTGGCTGATCATCACGATCGTGCCGGGGAAGCGCTGCAACCAGGTCTCGAGCCAGACCAGCGCGTCCAGGTCCAGGTGGTTGGTGGGCTCGTCGAGCAGCAGCAAGTCCGCCGGGCACATCAGCGCGCGCGCCAGCTGCAGCCGCATGCGCCAGCCGCCCGAGAAGCTGTCGACCGGCGCGTCGCACTGCTCGGTCTTGAAGCCCAGGCCCAGCAGCAGCGCCTGCGCGCGCGATCGCGCGTCGAAGCCGCCGGCTTCGCCGATCTTCATGTGCGCGTCGGCCATGGCGTGGCCGTCCTCCGCGGCTTCCGCCGCTTCGAGCTCGCGCTGCGCCAGCATCAGGGGGATGTCGCCTTCGAGCACGAAGTCGGTCGCCGGCTGGTCGGTCTCGGGCATGTTCTGCGCGACCTCGCCGAGGCGCCAGCGCGCGGGGATCTCGAAATCGCCGGCGTCGGCCTGCAGCCTTCCCGCGAGCAGCGCGAACAGGCTGGACTTGCCGGCGCCGTTGCGCCCCACCAGCCCGACCTTTTCGCCGGGGTTGATGTTGACGTCGACGCCGTCGAGCACGATCTTCGCGCCGCGGCGCAGTTGCAGGTTGCGTAGCGTGATCATGGCGTCTTCCGGGAAGCGGCGCGGCCGAGGCCGCGCTCGAGCATCGCGCGGGTCGCCAGCAGCACCCCGTCGTCGTGCGATTGGGTGGGCAGCCACGCGACCTCGAGCGCCGGGAACGCGGCCTCGAAGGACGGGCGTTCGTTGCCGATCTCGAGCACGAGCACGGCGCCGTCCGTCATGTGGCGGGGCGCGCCCGCGAGCAGCGGGCGGATGAAGTCCATGCCGTCGGCGCCGCCGGCCAGCGCGAGCTCGGGCTCGGCGCGGAACTCGGGCGGCAGTTCGCGCATCGAGGCGGCGTTGACGTAGGGCGGGTTGCACAGGATCAGGTCGTAGCGGCGGCTGTGCGGGATCGCCCGCAGGCCGTCGCCCTGGTGCAGCGCGACGCGCCGGCCCAGGCCGTGGCGCGCGACGTTGAGCGCCGCGACCGCGAGCGCGTCGGCCGAGAGGTCGGACGCGTCGATGGCCGCCTCGGGCCACGCCATCGCCGCGAGCACGGCGAGGCTGCCGTTGCCGGTGCACAGGTCGAGCACGCGCGCGGCGTCGGCGGGCAGCCACGGGTCGATCAGGCCATCGGCCATCACCTCGGCGATCAGCGAGCGCGGCACGATCGCGCGTTCGTCCACGGTGAACGCCACGCCTTGCAGCCAGGCTTCGCCGGTCAGGTAGGCGGCCGGGCGGCGCGTGGCGATGCGTTCGCCGACGAGCGCGTCGAGCGACGCCCGCTCCGCCGCCGAGAGCGCGCGGTCCGCGACGCCGTCGAGATCGTCCAGCGGCAGCCCGAGCCGCCACAGCACGAGCCAGGCCGCCTCGTCGAACGCGTTCGCGGTGCCGTGCCCAAACGAAACGCCCGCCTCGTCGAGGCGGGCGCTTGCCAGGCGCACGTAGTCCATCAGGTTCATGGTGGGGGCGGCGGCGCGAGCAGCCGTTCGATCGTGCGTCGGTAGATGTTCTTCAGGCGCGGCACGGCGTCGATGGCCACGTGTTCGTCGATCTGGTGGATCGTCGCGTTGACCGGCCCGAATTCGACCACCTGCCCGCAGAGGCGCGCGATGAAACGGGCGTCGGACGTGCCGCCGGTGGTCGACAGCTCGGGCTCGACCGCGCCGCCGCCGTCGACCGCCGTTTCGGCGCGGATCGCCGCCGCCAGCGCGGCGCTGAGCGTGCCGGGCCGCGTCAGGAAGGGCAGGCCGCCGAGCATCCAGGCGAGACGGTGGGCGACGCCGTGGCGGGCCAGGATGTCGGCGACGCGCGCCTTCAGCGCCTCGGGCGTCGACTCGGTCGAGAAGCGGAAGTTGAAGTCGATCACCGCTTCGCCCGGCACGACGTTGGTCGCGCCGGTGCCCGAGTGGATGTTGGAGATCTGGAAGCTGGTCGGCGGGAAGTGGTCGTTGCCGTCGTCCCAGCGCGCGGCGGCCAGTTCGGCGATCGCCGGCGCGGCGGCGTGGATCGGATTGCGCGCCAGGTGCGGATACGCGACGTGGCCCTGCACGCCGATCACCTCCAGGCGCGCCGACAGGCTGCCGCGGCGGCCGTTCTTGATCGTGTCGCCGAGGCGGTCGACGCAGGTCGGCTCGCCGACGATGCAGCAGTCGAGCGTTTCGCCGCGCGCCTCCAGCAGGTCGACGACGCGCACGGTGCCGTCCACCGATGGGCCTTCCTCGTCGCTGGTGAGCAGGAACGCGAGCCGGCCCGCATGGCGCGGGTGCGCGGCGACGAACTCTTCGGCGGCGACCACCATCGCGGCGATCGAGGTCTTCATGTCGGCGGTGCCGCGGCCGTACAGCCGGCCGTCGCGGTAGGTGGGCACGAAGGGCGCGCTGTTCCATCGCGCGTGCGGCCCGGTGGGCACGACGTCGGTGGGGCCGGCCAGCACCAGCGTCGGCCCGGCGATCGCCCCGGTGCGCACGGCCCACAGGTTGTCGACGCGCGCCCCGTCGGGGCCGAACGGCAGGTGTTCGCACGCGAAGCCCAGCGGCGCCAGGCGCTGCGCGATCAGCGCCTGGCAACCGGCGTCGTCGGGCGTGACCGACGCGCGGGCGAGCAGGTCTTCCAGGAGCAGGAACGTGGGGTCCATCGGGGAGCGGGTCGGGTTCTCGGCGGGAGCGGACTTCAGCCGTGCTTCGAGCGGTGCAGGTCCGCGCCCGGCAGGCGCTGGCGCGGCGGGGCGGGCGGGGCTTCGGGCACGACATCGAGCGTGATCTCGGTGAACGACGGGCTCTCCGGCTCGGGCTTGGCTTGCGAGATGCGCGAGATGGGCGCCATGTCGTTCTGCAGCCGCCACAGCAGGTTGGTCGGCGAGTCGGCGCCGAGCAGCCCTTCCTCCTGCGTCACGAGGCCCATGTTGATCAGGCGCGCGATGTCCTGCTCGAAGATCTGCGAGCCTTCGGCCAGCGACTTGTCCATCGCTTCGCGCACGCCCTGGATGTCGCCGTTCTCGATCAGCTCGGCGATGAAGCGGCTGTTCAGCAGCACCTCGACCGCCGGCACGCGGCCGCCCGACGACGACCGCAGCAACCGCTGCGACACGATCGCCTTGAGCGCCGCGGCCAGGTCGCCCAGCAGCGCGGGGCGCGCCTCCGGCGTGTAGAACGACAGGATGCGGCCCAGCGTGTGCGAGCTGTTGTTCGCGTGCAGCGTGGCCAGCACCAGGTGGCCCGACAGCGCGTAGGAGATCGCCATCGACATCGTCTCGCGGTCGCGGATCTCGCCGATCATGATGCAGTCCGGCGCCTGGCGCAGCGCGTTCTTCAGCGCGATCTGCAGCGACGCGGTGTCGCGCCCGACCTCGCGCTGGTTGATGATCGAGCGCTTGTTGCTGAACAGGAATTCGATCGGCTCCTCGATCGTCAGGATGTGGCCCGACAACTGGTGGTTGCGCCATTCGATCATCGACGCCAGCGAGGTGCTCTTGCCGTTGCCGGTCGCGCCCACCATCAGCACCAGGCCGCGCCTCTCCAGCGCGAGCTGGGCGAGGATCGGCGGCAGGTTCAGCGTGTCCATCGACGGGATCTTGTGCGGGATGCAGCGGATCACCGCGGCGATCGACGCGCGCTGCTTGAAGGCCGACAGGCGGAAGCTGCCGACCGCGCGGATGCCGATGCCCAGGTTCAGCTCGCCCGTCTGGTCGAGCTCTTCCAGCTGCACCGGCGTCAGCAGCTCGGCGAGCAGCGCGCGCGGCTGGCCGGGCGTCAGGATCTGGTCGGAGACGGGCACGAGCTGGCCGTTGATCTTCAGCTGGATCGGCGAGTTGGCCGTCAGGTACACGTCCGAGGCCCCTTTGTCGGCCATCAGATGCAGCACGCGTTCCATGTTTCCGCCGTCCATCGTGCGTCTCCTTGTGGGGCCCGCCGAAGGGCGCCCGGTGCAGGTGCCGCGGATGCGGCGGATTCGGTTCGTCTTCGGGCCCGGCCGTCGCGCGGGCGCGCGGGGCTCAGGCGCGCAGCAGCTCGTTGATGCTCGTCTTCGAGCGCGTCTGCGCATCGACGCGCTTGACGATGACCGCGCAGCCGAGGCTGTACCTGCCGTCCGCCGACGGCAGCGATCCGCTGACCACCACCGAGCCGGACGGCACGCGGCCGTAGGTGACTTCGCCGGTCGCGCGGTCGTAGATCTTGGTGCTCTGGCCGATGAACACGCCCATCGAGATCACCGAGTTCTCCTCGACGACCACGCCTTCGACCACCTCCGAGCGGGCGCCGATGAAGCAGTTGTCTTCGATGATGGTCGGGCTCGCCTGCAGCGGCTCCAGCACGCCGCCGATGCCGACGCCGCCCGACAGGTGGACGTTCTTGCCGATCTGCGCGCACGAGCCCACGGTGGCCCAGGTGTCGACCATCGTCCCTTCGTCGACGTAGGCGCCGATGTTGACGTACGACGGCATCATCACCACGTTGCGGGCCAGGAAGCTGCCGTGGCGGGCGACGGCCGGCGGGACGACGCGGACGCCCGTCGCGCGCATCGCGGCGTCGTCGAGGTTGGCGAATTTCGGGTCGACCTTGTCGAAGAACGACAGCGCGCCCGACTGCATCATCCGGTTGTCGTTGAGCCGGAACGACAGCAGCACGGCCTTCTTGACCCACTGGTGCACCGTCCATCGGCCGACGCCGGCGCGGGTGGCGACCCGCAGGCGTCCGGCGTTCAGCTCCTCGAGCACGGACGCGACGGCGGCGCGGATGTCCGACGGCGCGTCGGCGGGGGAGAACTTGGCGCGGTCTTCCCAGGCGGCGTCGATGAGGGGTTGCAGGCTGGCGGTCATGGGAGATGGCGGCGCGGGGCCGGGGTTGTGTCGCGGCCGAGGTCGCGGATGTAGGCGAGGATGCGCTCGGCGGCCTGCACGCATTCGTCGGTGTCGGCCACGAGCGCCAGCCGGATGCGGCCCGCGCCGGGGTTGACGCCATGGGCTTCACGCGCGAGCAGGCTGCCGGGCAATACCGTGACATTGTATTGAGCCAGCAGGCCCAGCGCGAACGCGATGTCGTCGCCGCCCCGCAAATGAGGAGGAATGCGCGCCCAAAGGTAGAAACCCGCGTCCGGCAGGGCCACGTCCAGGGGGCCCGACAGCATCGGCGTGACCTGCGCGAATTTGCGCCGGTATTCGGCCCGGTTGTCGCGCACGTGGGCCTCGTCGCGCCACGCCGCCGCGCTGGCGGCCTGGACCACCGGGCTCATCGCGCTGCCGTGGTAGGTCCGGTAGAGCAGGAACGGCTTGATCACCGCCGCGTCGCCGGCCACGAAGCCCGAGCGCAGCCCCGGCACGTTCGAGCGTTTCGACAGCGACGTGAAGACGATCAGGTTGCGGAAGCCGGCGCGCCCCAGCCGGCGCGCGGCTTCGAGGCCCCCGAGCGGCGCCTCGCCCTCGGGCGTGGAATAAATCTCCGAGTAGCACTCGTCGCTCGCGATCACGAAGCCGTGGCGATCGCTGAGCTCGAACAGCGTGCGCCATTCTTCGAGCGGCATCACCGCGCCGGTCGGGTTGCCCGGCGAGCAGACGTAGAGCAGCTGCGCGCGCGCCCAGGTCCGCTCGTCGACGCAGGCCCAATCGGCGGCGAAATTGCGCGCCGGATCGCTGTTGGCGAACGCGACGCGCGCGCCGGCCAGCAGGGCCGCGCCCTCGTAGATCTGGTAGAACGGGTTCGGGCAGACGACCACCGGCGCGTCGTGCGCGGGATCCGCGCCGGGACGGCCGCGCCAGGTCGGATCGATCACCGTCTGCGCGATCGCGAACAAGGCCTCGCGCGAACCGTTCACCGGCAGCAGCTGCGTCGCCGGGTCGAGCGCGACGCCGCAGCGCCGCGCCACCCACTCCGCGATGGCCGTTCGCAAGGCGGCCTCGCCGACCGTCGCCGGATAGCGCGCCAGGCCGTCCAGGTGGCCGGCGATCGCTTCCTTGATCAAGGCCGGCGTCGGGTGGCGCGGCTCGCCGATGCCGAGGC
>JBEVLR010000070.1:0-16591 GCA_040509075.1 Burkholderiaceae bacterium
CCCGCCGCGACGGGGCGGGCGGCTTCGGGCGCTCAGCCCTGGACGAACTGCATCTGGGTGCCGGCCAGATCGATGATGTCGCCGTGCTTCAGCGAAATCGAATCCTCGCCGACGGCCTGGCCGTTGACGCTCGGACGCCGGACACCCTCGACATGCGACAGCACATACCCCCCAGGGCGTTTCGTGACGGAAGCCACCTGCACGCCGGGCTTGCCGACGGTGGTGACGACCTTGGTCAGCAGCACTTCGCGGCCGGCGGCGCCGCCGTTGAGCACCTTGATCGACGCCGGGCCGGCCGGCGCGGGCGCGCTCGGGGCGCGGGCCGCGGCCAGCGCGCCCGGCGCACGGCCGAAGGCGCCCGGGCGCAGGATCATCGTCTTTTCGTAGTCCTCGGCGTCCTCGGCGAGGAACTTGATGCGGTACTTGCCGACTTCGACGACATCGTTGTTCGACAGCAGCTGCTTCTTGACGGCCTTGCCGTTGATGTAGGTGCCGTTCGTGCTGTTCAGGTCTTCGATGAACACGTCGGATTGCGCCGCGGTGAGCACCGCGTGCTCGCCGCTGACGGCGAGGTTGTCGATGACGATGTCGTTGTACGGCCGCCGGCCGAGCGTTGTGCGCTCTTTCGTGATCTGGAATTCCTTGATCACGACGTTATCGAGCGAGACGACGAGTTTGCCCATTGAAAACCTCTTGTTCTCAGGCGGCCGCCTGGCCGCTTGCCGGAAACGCCGCAGCGCTCTTGTAATTCGTCAGGACGGTCATCGCCAGAAAGACCACCAGGACTTCGCAAAGGCGCCCGCCCCGGGCTTGGCACGCGCCAGTACGACAGCGATATTATCCCGACCTCCCGCCGCGTTGGCGGCCTGAATCAGCATGGTGCCCGCCGCGGACAGGCTGTCGTTCGTCCGCAACAGCTGCTCGATCTGCTCGTCGCTCAACATGTCGGAAAGCCCATCCGAACACATCAGCAGCAGGTCGCCCGGTTCGACAGGGTAATCGTGGATTTCCAGATCCACCACCTCGTCGACCCCGACGGCGCGGGTGACGAGGTTTTTGTGCATCGAAAAGGCCGCCTGCTCCGCCGTGATCAGGCCGGCGTCGATCTGTTCCTGCAGCAGCGAATGGTCGCGCGTCAGCTGTTCCAGGTGGCCGTTGCGGAACCGGTAGCCGCGCGAATCGCCGATGTGGCCCAACCAGAGCTTCTCGCCGCGGTAGACGGCCACGACCAGCGTGGTTCCCATGCCGGCGTATTCGGCATGGTTCATCGCGGCATCGTAGACCTCGCGGTTCGCGTTGTCGACGGCGTCGAGCAGCGCCGATTTGATTTCGGTCTCCGTCGGCGCGTCGCCGTACGGCTTCAGGCGTTGGCCCAGTTCGGCCTTGACGCGCTCGGCGGCCATGCCGCTGGCGACCTCTCCGGCGTTGTAGCCGCCCATGCCGTCGGCCAACACCGCGATCTTGCCGGCTTCGTCGAGCGCCACGGAATCTTCGTTGTTGCGACGCGCTCGGCCCGTATCAGTGACGCTGAAGAACTCGAGGATCATGAGGACGGCAAAGGACGGCGAAGGTTCCGCACCAGTTATCGGTCGATTGTGCCTTGGAATGCGGCGTTCTCCGCCCCGTCGTGCGCGGGAGCCGGCTCCGGAGGGCCGCCGGGCAGCGTGTCGGCCCATTGCGCGGCCGCGCTGCCGGCTTCCGCGGTCATGCAATGGCCCTGCGCCAAATTCAGTTCGAGGGCCACCTGCCGCCCGTCCGCCTGGCGCATCGCCGGCGATTTCGCCAGCAGGCGCGCGACGACCTCGTCGAGCAGCGCCGGCAGCTCCGGGCGCAGCGAGCGCAGCCGGGGCGGGGTCTGGTGGGCGATGCGCTGCAGCAGATCGCCCATCGAATCCGCCTCGAACGGCCGACGGCCGATCAACAGCTCGAACAGCATCACGCCGAGGCCGTAGAGATCGCTGCGCGGCGTCACCGGTTCGCCGGCGAGCTGCTCGGGCGACATGTAGGCCGGCGTTCCCATGATCAGGCCGCTGCGCGTGGCGACCGCATCGGCGACGCGCGCGGAGCCGAAATCGGTGACCTTGACGGTGCCGGTGGTGGGGTCGAACAGCACGTTCGACGGCTTGACGTCGCGATGGATGATGCCCGAGCGATGGGCGAAATCGAGGGCGAGCGCGACCCGCTGGGCGATCCCCAGCACGATGCCTTCGGGCAGCAGCCGCGCCGGCGACGCGTAGCGCGACATGTCGGTGCCGTGCACCCATTCCATCGCCAGCCAGCCGGCGAGCGTGTCGCCCTCGCCCAGCACGCCGCCCGCGCGGACGCGGACGATGCAGTCGTGCTTGAGCCGCGCCGCCGCGGCCGCCTCGCGCAGGAACCGGTCGCGCCAGAGGCCGCGGTCGGCGCCGCCGTCGCCGTGGCCGATGCGCACGGTCTTGAACGCGGCGAGCCCGCCGGTCGCGCGCTCGGTCGCCCGGTAGATCGTCGCGCGGTCGTTGCGGGCGATGATGTGCAGCAACTCGTAATCGTCGGCCCGCGGCAGGCGCCGCTCCGCGGTCGGCACGAGCGTGGACCAGGCGTTCGCGCCGGCCGCGCCGCCGCCGCCGAACAGGCGCTTCAGGTGCAACCAGACCGCCGGCCCGGTGGCGGGCGACGGCGGCGGTTTCGAGGTCGGGGATGAATGCGACATGGATGAAGGGTGGCGGCTGTCGGCGCCCCCGTCAATCGGTCAGGCGCCGGCCGAGCCCGCGCGTGCGTCATCCGTCACGCGGCGCCAGGCTCCCGGGGGCGAGCGCTGCGGCGCCGCAGCCATTTGCCGACGATCACCACCAGGACGGCGCCGACGACGCCGGCCGCGTCGACGGCGATTTCCGGAATGTCGGCGAACCACCGTCGCAAGGCCGGGTCGGTCAGCATCATCTCGCCGGCCAGCCAGCCGAGCAGCGCCGCGCCGGCGGTGATGATGATCGGAAAGCGCTGCATCACCTTCAGCAGCAGCGTGCTGCCGAACACGATCAGCGGCACGCTCACCGCCAGCCCGATGACCAGCAGCAGCGTGTCGCCCTGCGCCGCGGCCGCCACGGCCAGCACGTTGTCGAGGCTCATCACGAGATCGGCGATCAAGATCGTGCGGATCGCCGTCACGAGCCCGATCGGCTTGGCCGCGTGGTCGTGGTGCTCGTCGTCCTCGGACATGAGGTTGACGCCGATGTAGAGGAGCAGGGCGCCGCCGACGAGTTTCAGGTACGGCAACGTCAGCATCTTCACCGCGATCAGCGTCAGCACGATCCGCATGACGATGGCGGCCAGGCTGCCGAAGAGCACCGCCTTCTTCTGCTGGTTTTCCGGCAACCCGCGCGCGGCCATCGCGATCACGACCGCGTTGTCGCCCGACAGGAGGATGTTGGCGAGGACGATGGAGCCGAGGGCGGTCCAGAAAGCGGGGGAGGTGAGTTCCACGGCGTATAGGCGGTCGATTCGGGCGTTGGGGATTCGGAGCGGAAGGAAAAAAGGAGCCCGCAGGCTCCTCGTCTTCCGCGCCGGCGAGGACGCAGTCTAACCAACCTCCGCAAGCTTGCGTTCAGATTAGCGGCGGATGGCCGCCGAATGAACGGGCCGCTCCATCGCAAGCGCAGCGTGCCCGCCGGCGGCAGCCTTACAGCCGCGCTTTGAGCAGCTTGGCCATTTCCGACGGGTTGCGCGTCACCGTGAAACCGCAGGCTTCCATGATCTCGAGCTTCGCGTCGGCGGTGTCGGCGCCGCCCGAGATCAGCGCGCCCGCATGGCCCATGCGCTTGCCGGCCGGCGCCGTCACGCCGGCGATGAAGCCGACGATGGGTTTGCGCATGTTGTCCTTGCACCAGCGCGCCGTGTCGGCTTCGTCGGGGCCGCCGATCTCTCCGATCATGATGACGGCATCGGTGTCCGGATCGTCGTTGAACGCCTTCATCACGTCGATGTGCTTCAGGCCGTTGATCGGGTCGCCGCCGATGCCGACCGCCGACGATTGGCCGAGGCCGATCTCGGTCAGTTGCGCGACGGCTTCGTACGTCAGGGTGCCGGAGCGGCTGACCACGCCGATGCGGCCCTTGCGGTGGATGTGGCCGGGCATGATGCCGATCTTGATCTCGTCGGGCGTGATCAGGCCGGGGCAGTTCGGGCCCAGCAGCAGCGTCTTCTTGCCGCCGGCCATCTCCTTGGCCTTCATCTTGTTGCGCACGGCGAGCATGTCGCGCACGGGGATGCCCTCGGTGATGCAGACCACCAGGTCCAGGTCGGCTTCCACCGCTTCCCAGATGGCCGCGGCGGCGCCCGCCGGCGGCACATAGATCACCGACACCGTGGCGCCGGTGTCCTTGGCGGCGTCTGCGACGTTGGCGAAGATGGGGATGCCTTCGAAATCCTCGCCGGCCGTCTTCGGATTCACGCCGGCGACGAAACAGTTCTTGCCGTTCGCGTAGTCGCGGCAGCCGCGCGTGTGGAACTGGCCGGTCTTGCCCGTGATGCCCTGGGTGATGACTTTGGTGTCTTTGTTGATGAAGATCGACATGACTGGATACCTTTGATTCGGACAAGGGACGAGCGGCCGCGGCGATGGATCTTGCCGGCGCCGCCGCTCACCCGTCCCGCTGAAAATTTCAAGGGAGCGGCCGACCCGGCTTGGCCGGTCGGCTCGCGGCCGGCCCCCCCGGGGGGCAGCGAACGTCGGTGGGCGTGGGGGTCAAGCCACCGCTTCGACGATCTTGGTCGCCGCCTCGGCCATGGTGTCCGCGGCGATGATGGGCAGGCCGGAGCCGGCCAGCATCTTCTTGCCCAGGTCTTCGTTCGTGCCCTTCATCCGCACGACCAGCGGCACCGACAGGTTCACGGCCTTGCAGGCGGTGATGACGCCTTCGGCGATCGTGTCGCACTTCATGATGCCGCCGAAGATGTTGACGAGGATGCCTTTGACATGCGGATTCTTCAGCATGATCTTGAACGCCTCGGTCACCTTTTCGGCCGTGGCGCCGCCGCCGACGTCGAGGAAGTTGGCCGGCTCGCCGCCGAACAGCTTGATGGTGTCCATCGTCGCCATCGCGAGGCCCGCGCCGTTGACCAGGCACCCGATGTTGCCGTCGAGGCTGATGTAGGCGAGGTCGAACTTGCTGGCTTCGATCTCGGCCGGATCTTCTTCGTCGAGGTCGCGGTAGGCGACGATCTCGGGGTGGCGGAACAGCGCGTTCGAGTCGAAGTTGAACTTCGCGTCGAGGGCGATCAGGTTGCCCTTGCCGTCGCAGTTCAGCGGGTTGATCTCCACCAGCGACGCGTCGGTTTCCATGTAGCACGCGTACAGCTTTTGGAAGACGTCGACGGCCTGCGCCTGCGACCCTTCGGACAAACCGATCGCAGCGGCGACCTTTTTCGCCTGCTCGGCGGACAGGCCCGCCAACGGATCGATGTAGTCGGTGATGATCTTGTCGGGCGAAGAATGGGCGACTTCCTCGATGTCCATGCCGCCTTCGCTGGACGCGATCAACGCCACCTTCTGCGTGGCGCGATCCGTGACCAGCGACACGTAGTATTCCTTCTTGATGTCGGCGCCTTCTTCGATGTAGAGGCGGCGCACTTTCTGGCCTTCCGGGCCCGTTTGATGCGTCTTGAGCTGCATGCCCAGGATCTCGCCGGCGATCTTCTTGAGTTCGTCGAGCGAGCGGGCGAGCTTGACGCCGCCTCCCTTGCCGCGGCCGCCGGCATGGATCTGCGCCTTGACGACCCAGACGCCGCCGCCGAGCTTTTGGGCGGCTTCCACCGCCTCCTGCACCGTGAATGCCGGATAGCCGCGCGGCACGGGCACGCCGAACCGGCGCAGGAGTTCCTTGCCTTGATATTCGTGGATCTTCATGGAAGCGTCTTCGTGAAGTGGTCGATCAAAAGGAGTGCCCGGGATGCCGTCGGACGCCATGGGCGTTCAAAAAGACGCGTGCGAAACGACGGGCTGCACTAGACGGGAAAGCTCGCAAGCGCGAAATTTGCAGTGGTTTCATGGCGCCAGACCAAGTTCGCGCGAAACATGCGGGCCCGCAACCCGGACAGACCGCGAATTTTATCATGGCGCATTGCGCAAGACCGCCCCGGGCGAGCCCCGAAGGATGGCGCCGGCTTCGGAAAGCACGGCGGATCACGGCCGATCAGGATTCTTCGTCGCCGCCGACGATCCGCCGCACGAGCTCCGACGCGAAGCCTCGCATCGCCAGGAAACGCGCCTGCTTCGCGCGTTCCCGCACATCGACGGCCAGCTTGCCGAACTTGCGCTGCCAAAGCGCCCGCGCACGTTCGAACTCGGTTTCCCGCAGCCGGGCCGCCTGGTCGGATTCGAGCACGAGGCCATGGCGGGACAGTTCATGGCGGATGCGCAAGGCCCCGTGCTTGCGGGCCAGGGCATTGACGCGGCTGTCGATGAAACGGCTGTCGCTGAGGTAGCCGCGCGCAGCGAGCCAATCCAGCAGTTGGTCGACGGCGATCTCGGGATCGACGGCTTCAAGAGACGCCGAATCCGGCGCGGATGCCCCCATCGCCAAATTGACGGCGGCGTCCATTTGCCCGGGCACGGGCCCGCTCTCATTCCCGTTTCCTTTCCCGTTTCCTTTCCCGTTCCCCGATGGCGTAGGCGCTTGCTCCTGTGTCCGCAAAAGCTCTTGCTTGCGCAAACCAGCCAGCAATTTGGTGCGCAATTCCTGACGGCTGTGCTCGCGCCGGGACAACAGCCCGATGGCCCGCGCTTTCAAGCTTGGCCGAGCGCGCGATTTGCGCGCCGGATGAAGAAGATCGGACGACACCCTCATTCCAGCGGCCGTGGCCACTTTCGTTCGCCGTCGTCCGGAGATCAGTTTTTCACGGATGCGGCTTCGCCGGCCGACACCAGCGGAACGCCGAGCGATTCGCGCACCTTGTTTTCGATCTCGAGCGCCAGCGCCGGGTTTTCCTTCAGGAATTCTCGGCAATTGTCCTTGCCTTGTCCGATCTTCTCGCCGTTGTAGGCATACCAGGCGCCGGATTTGTCGATGACCTTCGCGATCACGCCCAAGTCGATGATCTCGCCTTCTCGACTGATGCCCGCGCCGTAGAGGATGTCGAACTCGGCTTCCTTGAACGGCGGCGAGACCTTGTTCTTGACGACCTTGACCTTGGTCTCGTTGCCGACGATCTCCTCGCCACGCTTGATCGAGCCGATGCGGCGGATATCGAGGCGCACCGACGCGTAGAACTTCAGCGCATTGCCACCGGTGGTCGTCTCGGGGCTGCCGAACATCACGCCGATCTTCATGCGGATCTGGTTGATGAAGATCACCATCGTGTTGCTCTTCTTGATGGTGCCGGTCAGCTTGCGCAGCGCCTGGCTCATCAGGCGAGCCTGCAGGCCGGGCAGCGAATCGCCCATTTCGCCTTCGAGCTCGGCTTTGGGGGTCAGCGCCGCGACCGAATCGATCACGATCAGGTCGACCGAGCCGGAACGCACCAGCGCATCGACGATCTCGAGCGCCTGCTCGCCGGTGTCCGGCTGGGAGATCAGCAGTTCCTGCAGGTTCACGCCGAGTTTCTGCGCGTATTGGATGTCGAGCGCGTGCTCGGCGTCGATGAAGGCGCAAACGCCGCCGACCTTCTGCATTTCGGCCGCGACCTGCAGCGTCAGCGTGGTCTTGCCGGACGACTCCGGGCCGTAGATCTCGATCACGCGGCCGCGCGGCAAACCGCCGACGCCGAGGGCGATGTCCAGGCCCAGGGAGCCGGTGGAGACGACCTGGATGTCTTCGATCACCTCGCCGGCGCCGAGCCGCATGATCGAGCCCTTGCCGAACTGCTTTTCGATCTGCGACAGCGCGGCCTGGAGGGCCTTGGCTTTTTCCGCGTTCAGCGCCGCGGTGGGGGCGACCGGCGCCGCGTTGATCGCCTGGTTTGCGGCGGGGTTCGCCGCGGGGCCGGCGGGATTTGCAAGCTTGGTCTTGTCGACAGGCGCGTTCTTGAGAGGGGCGTCCATGCGGATTCTCCGGATGATTTCGGTTTGCTCGGCGGATTATGCTTCAAGCTGGATGTTTGTACAGTCATTTCCATGCCGGTTCGCGTGGAAACCCAGGAAAGGGGGCGTCCTGGTGAAAGCCAGTATCCGATCGCAAAGGCTCAATGCGTGAGCCATGCGGCAACGGGCTCCATAGAATGATGCCTGCGTGCGCCGGGGGCGAGGCGCGCGAAACCTCGGATTGCCGGCGAGGGCCGACCCACCGCCGCCGACGGCGCCCGAATCGGCGGAAAACCCGGAGACCTGCGCATGCGCATCCTCATCGCCGAAGACGACCAGGTCCTTGCGGACGGGTTGTTGCGTTCGCTTCGCGGCTCGGGCTATGCCGTCGACCAGGTGTCGAGCGGCACCGAAGCCGACGCCGCGCTCGCCTCGCACGAGTTCGACCTGCTGATCCTCGACCTCGGCTTGCCTCGGCTGCACGGCCTGGAGGTGCTGCGCAAGCTGCGCGCCCGCGGCTGCGCGCTGCCGGTGCTGATCCTCACGGCCACCGACAGCGTCGACCAACGCGTGAAAGGCCTCGACCTCGGGGCCGACGATTTCATGGCCAAGCCGTTCTCGCTGCAGGAACTCGAAGCGCGCGTGCGGGCGCTCACCCGGCGCGGGCTGGGCACGGCGTCCAGCGTCATCCGGCACGGCCCGCTGACGTTCGACGCCACCGGCCGCGTCGCCTACATCAACGACCAGATGATCGAGCTGTCCGCGCGCGAGATCAGCCTGCTCGAGGTGCTGCTGCAGCGCGCCGGCCGGCTGGTCAGCAAGGACCAGCTCGTGACGCGCCTGTGCGAATGGGGCGAAGAGGTCAGCAACAACGCGATCGAGGTCTACATCCATCGGTTGCGCAAGAAGATCGAGCAGGGCCCGATCCGCATCGCGACGGTGCGCGGCCTGGGCTACTGCCTGGAGAAGATCGCCGGCTGAGCCGCTCGCGGGCCTTCGGGGCGGAGCCCGGCCCTCCTCGAGCGCGTGCGAAAGTGCGCAGGCTGTGCGGGCGCAACAACGCGCGGCCGCCAAGATCGTGAACCTGGCACGAAGCGCGTTTCGTCCATGGCGCGGATCGGAGGGATTGCCGGCAAACTTCTTCCAACGCCACCTTCGAAAGCACTGGATGAACGCCGTCGCCTGGAACCTGCTCGCCGCGCGCAGCCGGGCCCTCGTCCACCACGCGTCGCCGTTGATGGGCATGCTGGCGGATCCGGCGATGGCCGGCGCCGGCGCATCGCGCGCGCCGGTGGCCGCGCAGGCGGCGCTCGCGGCGCAGGCGCTCGTCGCGGCGCTGTCGGCCGCGCCCGAACTGGCCGCGCACCAACGCACGATCCAGCGTTTCGGGGTCGCGCTCGCCGAGTGGCAGCGCTGCGTGGCGGACGACCACCCCCTGACCTCGCGCTACCAGACCGCGCTGCTGCAGCAAGCCACGCAGGTGCTGACTTCGTGCCTGCACATGGAAGCGCTGTCGACGAGCGAAGCGGCGCGCTCCGAGATCACGCGCCAGGACATCGTGGGGCACTCGCACCCGCTGTAGGCGGGGCGCCCGCCGGCGCGCGCGATCGGCCGCCGCGCGGCCGGCCCCGGCGTGGCTTATGCTGATCGGACATGCCCGATCGCCACGAACAACGCTCCCTCTTCGGCGAAATCCTGGACTGGATGCTCGCGCCGCTGCTGCTGCTGTGGCCGATGAGCGTGGCGCTGACCTGGCTCGTGGCGCAAGGCATCGCGAACCGGCCGTACGACCGCGAACTGGGGCAGCTCGCGCACGCCATCGCGCGCGAGGTGCGCCTGGACGCGAGCTTCGACCGCGGCCTGGCCGGCCGACGCGACCTTCGCCTCGATGAAGCGACCGCCGCGCTGCTGCGCAGCGACGACGTCGACCGCGTCTGGTACCAGGTGCGCGGCGCGCAGGGCGAGCTGGCGGGCGGCGACGCCGAGTTGCCGGCGCCCGCCGACGAGCGCGCGACCGCCGGCGAAGTGCAGTTCCGCGACGACGACATCCGCAACGACGCGGTGCGGGTGGCCACGCTGTGGGTCGGCACGGGCGCGGGCGCCAACAGCGGCGTCGTCGTGCAGGTGGCGGAGACGTTCGACCGCCGGTCGCGGCTGGCCACCGAGATCATCAAAGGCGTGATCCTGCCGCAGTTCGTGATCCTGCCGCTCGCCGTGCTGCTGGTGTGGTTCGCGCTCGCGCGCGGCATCGCGCCGCTGAACGCGCTGCAGCAGCGCATCCGCCGCCGCGCCAGCCACGACCTGAGCCCGATCGACGATCACGACGTGCCCGAAGAAGTGGCGCCGCTGGTGCATTCGATCAACGACCTGCTCGCGCGCCTCGACCAGACGATGGGTTCGCAGAAACATTTCCTCGCCGACGCGGCGCACCAGATGAAGACGCCGTTGGCCGGCCTGCGGATGCAGGCGGAACTCGCCCAGCGCGAGATCGACGCCGGCGGCGATCCGCAATCGATCAAGCGTTCGCTGCGGCAGATCGCCCGCTCGAGCCAGAGCGCGGCCCATCTCGTGAACCAGTTGCTCTCGATGGCGCGCGCCGAGGACACCGAGCAGGCGCGCCGGCGGCAGGACGTCGCCTTCGTCAAACTCGCGACGGAGGTCGTGCGCGACTTCGTGCCGCGCGCGATGGAGCGGCGCATCGACCTCGGCTACGAAGGCCCGGACGCCGAGCCCGCGTCGCCGCGCCTGCGCGGCCAGCCGGTGCTGGTGCGCGAGCTGATCCGCAACCTGGTCGACAACGCGCTGCAATACACGCCGGAAGGCGGCACGGTGACGGTGCGCGTGGCGCCCGATCCGGCCGGGCGGGCGATCGTGCTGCAGGTGGAAGACACGGGGCCGGGCATCCCGGAGGACGAACGCGATCAGGTCTTCCAGCCGTTCTACCGGGCCCTCGGCACCGACGTCGACGGCAGCGGCCTGGGCCTGGCCATCGTCAAGGAGATCGCCGACAAGCACGGCGCCGCCATCACCATCGACCGCGCCCGCGCGCCCGCCGCCGACCCTGCCGCACCGCCCGGCGCCCTGTTCACCGTGCGCTTCCCATGCGCCCCGCCCGGGCCGGCCTGACCGCCCCGCCGTCGCGGCGACGGGCACCCGCGCCGAGCCGGTCCCCAGGTCAGAACGGCAATTCCAGGTAGTACCGGCCCAGCTCGGTCAGCTGACCGTTCGCGCCCAGCAGGCTGGTGAAATGGAGGTCGCCTGCCCGTCGGCCCGTGAACCAGGCGTAACGGAACACGTCGGCGCGCCCTTCGCACAGGCGGACCATGTCGGCCATCTGCGCCTTCTGCTTCGCCACGCTGTCGATCTGCGCGGCGCCGTCGCCGACGTGCCAGTTCGCCATCTCCGTCACCCAGAACGGCTTGCCGTATTTCAGCAGCCGGTCGAGCTGGTCCGCGAGCCCGTAGTCGTACCAGTGGAACGCCAGGTAGTCGATCCGCGGCGGGCGGTTCGCGTTGGCCGCGCCGTACGCGGCGTGGAAAGCGTCGAGCCACGCCACCGGGTCGGCGTAACCGGGCATCGTGCCCCAGGTGATCGCCGGGCCGACCAGCTTGACGCCCGCCTTCGCGGCGACGGCCTCGTATGCGGGCCACAGCCGCGCCGCCGCCTGCGGCGTGAGGTTGGCCTGATCCGTCAGGTTCGGCTCGTTCATCACGAGCAGGTGCTTGATGCCCGGGTCGGCGGCGAGCACGGCTTCGATGTCGGTGGCGGCGAAGTCCTTCCAGAGCATCGGGATGAAGTCCATGCCGTCGCGCGCGGCGTGGTCGGCCGGGACGCCTCCGGCGGCTTTCTGGCCCCAGTCGTACCACCAACTCACGCCGGGCGAAAGCGCCTGAAGGTCTTCGGCCGTCGCGATGTCGTAGGCGATCCCTCGCTTGGCGCTCTTGCCCGCCCCGGCGCTCAGGCTCGGGCTCGGTGCCGGAGAGCTCGGCCCCGGCGACGCCGTGGCGGCAGTCCCGGCGCCGCCACCGCAGGCCGCGAGGCCGGCCGCGGCCGCCGACGAGACCGCCGCCGCCAAGAGCCGCCGGCGGCGGAGCCGATCGGCTCCCGACATCGCGCCCATGCCGAGGGCTTTCGCTGCCGGGGTCACAAGGAGCCGAGGAACGCCAGCAAGGCCTCCCTGTCCGCTTTCGGCAGGGCCTCGAACCGCTGACGGCTCGCCGTGGCCTCGCCGCCGTGCCACAGGATGGCTTCCGTCAACGTGCGGGCGCGGCTGTCGTGCAGGTATCCGGCCTGGCCGGCGGCGCCGGCCACCCGTTCGGTGTAGCCGATGCCCCACAGCGCCGAAGTGCGCCACATGCCGCCGGCGGCCTGCCCTTCGACCAGCCTGTCGGCCAGATCGGGGCCCATGTCGTGCAGCAGCAGGTCGGTGTAGGGCTTGATCGTCTGGTTGCGCGCTTCGGCCAGCTCGGAGCCGTTGCCGGTCTTCATTTCGCCGACATGGCACGACGTGCAGCGGTTGTTTTCGAAGACCTTGGCGCCGGCGGCCACTTGCTTCGGGTCGACGTCGAGGTAAGGCAGCGGCGACACGCCCTTCGGAAAGCCGCTGGCCAGGCTGCGCTGCGCGGGCACGCCCAGCAGGCCGAGGTAGCGCGTCATCAGGCGCAAGGTGTCCTCGGACAGCCCCGGCTCGACCTTGTAGGCGGCCGTGCACCTGGCCGGCCCGGCCAGGCAGCCGCGGTTGGGATAGACCGGCGAGGTGACCGACATATCGAGCAGCGCCGCCGCGGCGGCCTGATGGCGCAAGCTGACCTTGGACGCTTTCCAGCCGTAGCGGCCCAGGCGCACGGCCCCCGTCTCCGGGTCGTAGGCGAAGTTCGCCTGGCCCTTCACGCCGTCGGCATCGGGGGTGGCGCGGACGCGCGCGAGGATGTCGGCGTCGGGGATCGCTTCGAGCAGGCCCATGCCGATCATCGGCTGGGCGCTGCGCAGCGAATACACGCCCGGCGTCGGGCCGTCGAATGAAACCCTGGGCTTGCGCAGCTGCACCGCGGTGCCGTCGGCCAGCGTCACCGTCTTGGCGTCGAAGCCCGCCACCCGGACGCTGGTTCCCCAATCCTGCGGCGCGCCGGTGGCGAGCGAACGCCCGTTCATCTGCACCGACAGGCCGTAGACCGGGTGCGGAACCTGTCTGCCGCCGGCATCGATCGCCGCGGTGCGCACGGCCATCGTGTCCAGCCGCTGGTTGACCGCGGCCGGCGCCAGGCCGCGGCCATTGTTGATGTGGCAGCCGAAGCACGACGACTGGTTGAAATGCGCGCCCTGCAGGCCCACGGCCGGCAGGTTGCGGTCGTTGCCTTCTTCGTTGTGGTCGCCGGTCCACAGGTTGGTGTGGATCCAGCGGCGCCCTTCGACGAAACGCTGCATGTTCTGCATGCCGATGTCGTTGTGGGGCTGCTGGAACATGAACGGCGCGTTGTCGGCGTAGTCGTACGACACCGAACCCAGGCCGCCGGACAAGGTCTCGGCCGGCAAGGGGGCGTTCATCAGCCGCGGCTGCACGCCGTACGACGGACGCAGGCCCGCGCCCACCACGTAAGTCCATTCGCCCGCGTAGTAACGCAGGCCCCCGGTGTCGCCCACCGCGGCCATGCCCTCGGGCGTGGAGAAGAAGGACGGCGAGACCTCGATGACGTCGCCCACGGCCAGGGGACGGCCCGGCACGTTTTTGCCGTCGGGGAAGCCGTCCGGGCCGAGCTCGGCGTGCCCGGGGTAGCCCTGCACGGTCAGGCTGCAGCCGTTGTTGAGCGGGTTCGCGCCGGCGAGCCTGGCGGCCGGAGGGTAGGGCACGGACGGGCAGATCTTGATGTCCTGGTCGGCGAGTTGGCCCGGCGCCATCCATCCGTACCCGGTGACTCCGGGCCGGTCGAAAGCGCGGAACCAGGCCACGCCGCCCGGCAACTGCAGTTGCGGGAAGTATTCGTTGACCTTGAGCGTCGGATTGACGACGCCGGCGACGCGGCTGTCGTCGATGATCTCGAAACCCCAGGTGCGGTTCTTGAAGTAGTTCTTGACGAAGTTGAGGAAATTGCCCGGCCCTTTGTCGACCGGCCGGCCGGTGACGGGGTCGACGGTTTCGTTGGGGCCGTAGCCGATCTCGTTCCAGGCTTCGCCGCGTTCGCGACCGTGGCGGGAGCGGCCGAGGACGCCGAAGCGGGTGACCAGGGTGCCGTCGGGCAACGAGAACTGCAGCGTCTCGAGCGGATCTTGCGCGGCGGGCGCGCTCGCGAGGCCGGCGCCGTCGGCCGGGAACGGCACGGCCGAGGTCGTCAGCACCGGCAAGGAGTTGTCGCTGCCGGGCGACTTGAATTCCACCTCGAACAGCGAATAGCCGTACTGCGTGGCCCGCGCGACGCCCTGCAGGCGGACATAACGGACGTCGGCGTTGAGGTTGAAGAATTCCTCCGTGCCGCCCTTGCCGCCCACCACGTAGCGCAGCTGGTACCAGGTCTGGCCGTCGTCGGAGACTTGCAGCGCGTACTCCTTGCCGTACGCGTTTTCCCAAACCAGCTTCAGGTAGCCGAGCTGCGTCTTGGCGCCGAAGTCGAACTGGATCCAGGCGCCGTCCTGCGGGGCGCTGGACCATCGGGTCGACGGGTCGCCGTCGATGGCCTTGGCCGCGCCGTTGTCGCCTTCGGTCGCCGAGGACGTCGCGGCGAGCGGCTTGACCGCGACGCCCGGGCCGCTCATGTCGACGCCGGCGGGCAATTGCTGCGACGGCGGTTGCGCAGGGGACGCCGCGACGGCGGTCGGCAACGGCGCGGGCGCAGGCGCGACCGCCGATTCCAGTTCCGGATCGGGGGCGGATGCGGGCGCGGCCGCGGCCGGCGCATTGCCGCCGCTCGCCGCCTGACCGCCACCGCCACCGCCACCGCCACAGGCCGTCAACGCCGCCGCTGCGACGAACAAGGCCGTCAACGCCGCGATCCGAGGCGAACCGTTCCGGCCCGCGAAGATTTCTCGGCTCTCGATCCCGCCGTTCATCCCATTTTTCATCCGATGCCCTCCGCCCGGCCGACCTGCGCCAGCCGCGGGAAGCGGTGGTGCGGTCTGCGGTGATGTTGTCGGGTGCCCGAAGCGCGCGCCCCGAAAATCGAAACGCCGCGCAACCCGTCGATCGGCGTCGATCAGGCCGAGTTTTGCATGGCGCCTGTCGAGCGCGCTACACAATGCAACAGGCCGATCGGCCCCGCGCGCGCCGCCCGGCAGGCGCGAGCCGACCCGCCGCCGTCGCGCGGCGGCGTCACATTCGCACGCCGTCGTTTACACCGCAGACACATTTGCGCGAGGCCCGCGCGGCGTTCACGTCTGCATGCTCCTGCGGTGCCGCGCGATCGACGCCAGCATCCCGAGCCCGAGCCCGAGCGTCACCATCGCCGTGCCGCCATAGCTGACGAACGGCAGCGGGACGCCGACGACGGGGAGGATGCCGCTCACCATGCCCATGTTGACGAAGGCGTAGGTGAAGAAGCTGAGCGTGATCGAGCCGGCGAGCAGGCGCGTGAAGACGGAGGGCGCGTCGGCGGCGATGGCCAGGCCGCGCAAGATGAGCAGCGTGAAGCCGAACAGCAGCAGCAGCGCGCCCAGCATGCCGAACTCCTCGGAGAACGCGGCGAAGATGAAATCGGTGGTGCGCTCGGGAATGAATTCGAGATGGGTCTGCGTGCCGCTCATGAAGCCCTTGCCGGTCATGCCGCCGGAGCCGATGGCGATCATGCCCTGGATGATGTGGAAGCCCTTGCCGAGCGGATCGGTGGTCGGGTCGAGCAGCGTGCAGATGCGGTGTTTCTGGTAGGCCCGCAGCAGCGGCCAGACGACTTCGTCCCGGCAGATCCGGTCTTCGCTCCAGACGACCGCGGTCACGCCGACCGCCGCGAGCGCCAGCACCGGCAGGATCAGCCGCCACGACAGGCCCGCGAAGAAGATCACGTACAGGCCGGCCGACAGGATCAGGATCGCGGTGCCGAGGTCGGGCTGCTTGACGACGAGCCCCACGGGCACCAGCAGGATCAGCCCGGCGATCGCGAAATCGAGCGCGACGAGCTTCCCCTCGCGCTTCTGGAACCACCAGGCGAGCATCAACGGCATCGCCAGCTTCATGATCTCGCTGGGCTGGATCACCACGCCGACGCTGAGCCAGCGCTGCGCGCCCTTCTTCGTGACGCCGAACAGCGCCGTGGCCACGAGCAGCGCGAGCCCGATCGTGTAGACGGGCACGGCGACGCGCATCAGGTTCTGCGGCGAAACCTGCGCCGACAGGAACAGCACCACGAAGGCGAGCGCCATGTTGCGGGCGTGGTCGGAAAAGCGCGTGCCGTAGTCGAAGCCGGCCGAATACATCGTGACGAGGCCGATCGCGCAGACCAGCAGCACCGCGATCATCAGCGTGAGGTCGAACCCGAGCAGCACCGGCCGCAGCCGCTGCCAGGCGGTGGGCCGTTCGACGACGGCGATCATCGGCGTTTCCCCGGTTTCGGCGCGGGCGTCCACGAGGCGGCCGCCCGGCGCACGGGCGCCGACGCGCCGGCGGCGGCGACCGCC
>JBEVLR010000071.1:0-7353 GCA_040509075.1 Burkholderiaceae bacterium
AGCCGCCCGAAGGCGGCTTCTTCAACTCCTGGAAACGGCGCTCGCGAGGAAGCGCGCTTCCTGGAATTACTTGCTGGCGGCCGAAGCGGCCATCATCGCGGCGTTCGCGGCAGCGCCCATGGCCGAAGACGCGGAGTCCATGGCCGACGAAGCAGCCATCGCCGACGACGAAGCGGAGTCGGCAACCGACGACGCAGCAGCGGAAACCGCCATGGCCGAAGACGCGGTTGCGTCGGCAGCGGCCGGGGCCGCCGGCGTGGTGTCAGCGGGCTTGCTGCAAGCAGCCAGGGCAGCAGCGGCGACCAGGGAGGCCAACAGGAGCGACTTTTTCATGGATTTCCTCGAAGAAAATTAGGTTCGAACCTTTACCGGTAATGGGGCCCCCGCCCTCACAGCGGGTGCTCCTCACAAAGGACAACAGGAGAAGCTCGAGCATGACCTGTGCCTAGCCCGCCATTATACCCATTCGCATGGAACCTTTTCAGAGGCCCAGTGTCACCGCCGGAAAACCCGGCGCGGCACGTTGCAAAACGGCATCAAAGTCTTCGCGCCCGCGCTGGCGATCCACCCGATCGAAACCGGCCCGACCGCGCCAGCGATCGCGGTCGAACACCCGCAGCGCCTGGCCGCCGCTGTCGATCCACAACGTGGGCAGCGCGCTCGCGCAGGTCTCGTCAGGCACCCAGCATCCCACCATGTGCGCCCAATCGCGACGCCAGGCGGCGAACCGCGGGTGGCGCCGCGCGACGGCTTCGTAATCGTTGGCGACCATCACCAGTTCGCGGCCGCCGACGCGCGCCCAACGCGTGAGCATCGAAAGCCAGCCGACCTCGCCGAGCGGCCACGCCTCGAAGTCGGCATCGCACCAGCACAGCCGGCGCGCCGATTCGTCCGCCGCAGTGCCCATGACGCGGTGCAACGCCTGCGCGAACTCGACGGCTCCCTCGAATTCCGTCCCGCCGGAAGGCGCCGAAGGCGACGGCGCGCCGCCGTCCAGGTGATCCGAATCGCGATCAGTCGTCATGAGCCCATCCTTGCGCCACCCAGTCGGCCACGACGGCCCGCGCACCCGTGGAGAGCCGGCCGCATTGCGAAGCGGCCAGCCGGCGCGCATCGGCCAAATCGCGCATCAGGCGCGCGTCGCGACCGGCCGCGTCGAACGATTCGCCGTTGATGAACACGCGTCGTTCGTCATACATCATGCGCGTGCGCCGATCGAGCCGCAAGCCGGCCCCCGGGCCGCGTTCGCGGCCGGCGTCGAACCACACGTGGGGCTTCGGCTCGGTCATCACCTCTCCGAGCGCGCGCGCAAGCTGCGCGGGATCGCGCAACAGCCGCTCGACCGCCTTGCGCGCGAAGGCGTCGAGCGCGCCCGGCACCTTCGCCGGCGTTTCGGTGGCGCTGCGCGGGGGGTCGCGGAAATGGGATTCATCGTGCTCGGGTTCGACGTCGTCGAGCACGCGCTGCAGCAGCTCCCGCGCCAAGGCCAAGCCCGTCGGCGCCCGATAGCCGATGGAACAGGTCATGCATTCGTCTTCGGCGACGCCGTCGTGGCCCCAGCGCGGCGGCACGTACAGCATGTCGCCGGGCGCGAGCAGGAATTCGTCGGTCGGCGCGAAATTCTCGAGCAACCGCACCGGAAGCCCGTCGACGAAGCTCGGAGCCTCCACCGGGCCGGTGCGCCAGCGCCGGTGCCCGCGCACCTGCAGCAAGAAGACATCGTACGAATCGACGTGCGGCCCGACGCCGCCCCCGGGGCTCGCGTACGACACCATCAGATCGTCGACGCGCGCGTCGGCGATCCAGCGGAATCTCTGCAGCAGATCGTGCGCCGATTGCACGTGCAGATCGACGCCCTGGACCAGCAGCGTCCAGCCGCGCCGGCCCAGCGCGGGCAGGCTGCGCCGCGAAAACGGGCCGTGCCGGAGGCGCCAGAGGGCGGCTGCGCCGGCTTGCGGCGGCCGCGGGCGCGCGGCGGCCCTTTCGTCGCGGATCACGAGGCGCGATTCGACGTCGTCGCGCGCGGCCAGCGCGAACAATTCGGCCGGCGTGAGCGGCGCCAGTGGCGCGCCGTCGCCGGCCACCAGCGGCAACGCGCCGCGAATCAGGAGAGGGCGTTTCTGCCAATAGTCGCGCATGAAGAGCGTGGGCGACAGTCCGCCCAACAGCGCGATGGGTTCGCGGAGATTCATCCGCGCATTGTCCGCCAGCGCTTGGCAGGCCCCGGCCGAAGCCTGCGGGCGCAGCTTGCGGCCACCGCCGAGGCGCCGCGTAAAATCGACCGATGAACATCACCGCCCCTTGCGTCGTTTCGCTCACCTGGCTGCTGTCGGACGCGCAGAACGCGCCGATCGACGAGCTGAAGGAGCCTGTCGAATTCCTCTACGGCGGCGACGATCTGCTGCCCAAGGTGGAAGAAGCGCTCGCGGGCCAGGAAGCCGGCTTCGACACGCACCTGCATCTCGAACCCGAGAACGCGTTCGGCGACTATCGGCCGGAACTCGTGTGCTTCGAGGATCGGGCGCTGTTCCCCGACGGGGCCGAGGTCGGCATGCAGTTCGAAGGCCTGCCCGACGGCGCGGCCACGTCCGGCATGCCGCAAGACCGCGTCTACACCGTGACGGAGGTCTATCCGGCGCATGTCGTGCTCGACGGCAACCATCCCCTGGCGGGCATGGCGCTGCGGCTGCACATCACGGTGCGCGGCGTGCGGGCCGCGACCGCCGCCGAGGCCGAAGCGGGCAGCGTGTCCGACGACGGGCTGAACATGCTGCAGGTGCTGCCGCCGGCGGATCGTTCGCAGATGCATTGATCGGCGCGCCGCCCTCCCGGGCTCCCGCAACCCGTGGATGGCCGGCTCCGTTCACGGGTCTTCAGCGCTTGCCGGTCGAGCCGAAGCCGCCTTCGCCGCGATCGGACGCGCGGAACTCGTCGACGCGGCGGAAAGTGGCCTGCACCACCGGCACGATGACCATCTGCGCGATGCGCTCCATCGGGTTGATCGTGAATTCGGCCTGGCCGCGGTTCCAGCAACTGACCATCAGTTGCCCCTGGTAGTCGCTGTCGATGAGCCCCACGAGATTGCCCAGCACGATGCCGTGCTTGTGGCCCAGGCCCGAGCGCGGCAGGATCATCGCGGCCAGGCCGGCATCGGCGATGTGGATGGACAGGCCGGTCGGGACCAGCGCCGTCCGGCCCGGTTCGAGCAGGATCGGCGCGTCGAGGCAGGCGCGCAGGTCGAGGCCGGCGCTGCCGGGGGTGGCGTAGGCGGGCAGCGCGTCGGCCATCCGGGCGTCGAGCACCTTGAGATCGATGAAGGTCATGGGGGTCGGGTCAGGGTTGGAGCGCCAGGCGTTGCGAGATTTCCTGAACCAGGCGGCGCGCGAGCGTGAGCTTGTCGGCCTGGGCGAGCGCGCGCTCGCCCTGCGAATCGACGAGCAGCAGCGCGTTGTCGTCGCGGCCGAAGGTGGCGGGGCCGAGGTTGCCGACGATCAGCGGCACGTTCTTACGGATCAGCTTGGCGCGCGCATGCTGGAGCAGGTCGCGGCTTTCCGCCGCGAAGCCGACGCAGAACGGACGCGGCGACAGCGCGGCGACGTCGGCGAGGATGTCCGGGTTCTCGACCAGCCGGAACGCCGGCGCGATCTTCTTGCCGTCCTTCTTGATCTTGTGCTCGCTCATCTGCGCGGGCCGCCAATCGGCGACGGCGGCGGTGGCGATGAACACGTCGCTCGCGCCGGCCAGCGGCAACGCGGCGGCGTGCATCTCGCGCGCGCCCTGCACATCGATGCGCCGCACGCCGCGCGGCGTGGGCAGGTGCACCGGGCCGGCGATCAGCGTGACCTCCGCCCCGGCCTCGCGCGCCGCGCGCGCGACCGCGAAGCCCATCTTGCCGCTGGAGTGGTTCGTGATGCCGCGCACCGGGTCGATGGGCTCGAAGGTCGGGCCGGCCGTCACGAGCACGCGCTTGCCGCGCAGGAGCTTGGGCTGGAAGAACGCGATCAGCTCGTCGAGCAGGTCGGCCGCCTCCAGCATGCGGCCGTCGCCGACCTCGAGGCAGGCCTGCTCGCCGGACTCCGGGCCCAGCAGCAGCGCGCCGTCCTCATGCAATCGCCGCGCGTTGCGCCGCGTGGCCGGATGCGCCCACATCTCGCGATTCATCGCCGGCGCGATCAGCAGCGGGCAGCGTTCGATCGGCCGGGCCAGGCACAGCAGCGACAGCAGGTCGTCGGCGCGCCCGTGCGCCAGCTTGGCCATGAAGTCCGCGCTGGCCGGAGCGACGAGGATCGCGTCGGCGTCGCGCGACAGGTTGATGTGCGCCATGTTGTTGTCGGGGCGCGCATCCCATTGGCTCGTGAACACGGGCCGGCCGCTCAGCGCCTGCAGCGTCACCGGCGTGATGAAGGCTTCGGCGGCGGCGGTCATCACGACCTGGACGATCGCGCCCGCCTTCACCAGCCCGCGCGTCAGCTCGGCGGCCTTGTAGCAGGCGACGCCGCCCGACAGGCCCAGCACGATGCGCCGGCCGTCCAGATCGGTTCGGGTGTCCATGCGGCGCAATGCTATAGCAGCCGGACGCTCGCCGCCGGCGGGCGCCGCGCGCGCCGACGTGGGGCCGTCACGCGCCGTGGCACTTCTTGAATTTCTTCCCGCTGCCGCAATGGCACGGATCGTTTCGGCCCGGCGCCGCCTCGACGCGGCGCGTCTGCGGCTTCGGCGCGTTCTCCACCCAATGGCAGCGCAGGTCCTGCACCGCGAAAAGGGCCTCCTGGATCAGCTCGTCGCGTTCCGGCGTCTCGGTGGCGTAGAGCTCCTCGCGCAGCTTCTCGAACTCCTGCGGATCGTGGAGCGTGAGCAGCGCGATGCGCATCAGCACGTCGCGGAACGCCTGCCCCGCTTCGGTCTCGACGTCCTGCGCGGGCCAGTCGTCGGTGAACTCGTTGACCACGTCCATGAAGCCGAACGCCCAGATCCCGCCGACGTGCGGAATGTCGTCGGGCGCGACCTCGCCTTCCGCGACCGCCTCCGCCTTGTCCTCGTCGCTCCACTCGAGCATCACGGGCGCGAGGCGCAGTTCGTCCGTGGCCTCCAGCAGCAGCTCCGGATCGAGTTGCTTGAGCAGCACGCGCCAGCGCGCGTCGAGCACCGCCGTCGCCTCGGCGTCGGAGCGCGGATCCGCGAACGCGCGCGGCCAGGCATCGCCCAGCAACGCGTCGCGCCACTGCGCGAGCGGCTTCGCGCGCGCGGCCGCGGCGAACGCGGTCATCGCGCCGTCCAGCCATTCGATCGACACGCGTTCATCGAAACCGGCGAGCTGCTCGCACAGCTGCTGCAGGCGGTCGAGCTCGGCGTCGGAGTTGGTCGGGAATTGGATGTTGAACAGGGGATTCATGGCGCGCTCAGATCCGATCGGCCACCCAGGCCTGGACGCTGGCGAGCGCGCCCGGCAGCTTGGCCGCGTCGGTGCCGCCGGCCATCGCCATGTCGGGCTTGCCGCCGCCCTTGCCGCCGACTTGCTGCGCGACGAAGTTGACCAGTTCCCCGGCCTTCACGCGGGAGGTCGAATCGGCCGTGACGCCGGCCGCGATCTGCACCTTGTCGCCGTCGACGGCGGCCAGCACGATGGCCGCGGTCTTGAGCTTGTCCTTGAGCTTGTCCATGGTGTCGCGCAAGGTCTTCGCGTCCGCGCCGTCGATCCTGGCGGCGAGCACCTTCATGCCCTTGACGGCGGTCGCCCGCGCGGCCAGCTCGTCGCCCTGCGCGGAGGCCAGCTTGCCCTTCAGCTTCTCGAGTTCCTTCTCGAGCGCCTTCACGTGGTCGAGCACCGCGCCCAGGCGCGACGGCACTTCGGCGGGCGCCACCTTCAGGGCGCCGGCGACGCTGTCGACGGTGTCTTCCAGCGCCTGCAGGTAGCCCAGCGCGTTGTCGCCGGTGACGGCCTCGATGCGGCGGACGCCGGCCGCGACGCCGCTTTCGGCGACGACCTTGAACAGGCCGATGTCGCCGGTGCGGCGCACGTGCGTGCCGCCGCACAGCTCCTTGCTGGAGCCGATGCTCAGCACGCGCACCCGGTCGCCGTACTTTTCGCCGAACAGCATCATCGCGCCGGATTCCTGCGCGTCGTCGAGCGCCATCACGACGGCTTCGGCCTGGGCGTTGTCCAGAACTTCCGCGTTGACGATCTCCTCGACCCTGCGGATCTGCGCGTCGGTCAGCGCGCCGGTGTGGGCGAAATCGAAACGCGTGCGGTCGGCGTTGACCAACGAGCCCTTCTGCTGCACGTGGGCGCCCAGCACCTCGCGCAGCGCCTTGTGCATCAGGTGGGTCGCGCTGTGGTTGCGCATGGTCCTGGCCCGGTGCCCGGCGTCGACCTTCGCGACGAACGCGTCGCCCACCGACACCCCGCCCTCCACGACGCGGCCATGGTGGCCGAAGACGTCGGCCTGGATCTTGACCGTGTCCTCGACGAGCATGCGCGTCGTCGCGTTGCGGAGCTCGCCGGTGTCGCCCACCTGCCCGCCGCTCTCCGCGTAGAAGGGCGTCTGGTCGAGCACGACGACGGCGTCCTCGCCGGCCTTCGCGGCGGCGACGGGCGAGCCGTCCACATAGACCGCGGTGACCCTCGCGGACTCGGACACGAGGCGCTCGTAGCCGTGGAACGCGGTCGGCTGGCCCGTGTAGCCGAGCCCCTGGGCCATCTTGAACTTGCCGGCCTCGCGGGCGCGCCGCTTCTGCTCTTCCAGCAACGCGTTGAAGCCGGCCTCGTCGACGGTCACGCCGCGCTCGCGGCAGACGTCGCCGGTCAGGTCGACCGGGAAGCCGAAGGTGTCGTGCAGCTTGAACGCGGTCTCGCCGTCGATCTGATCCGTGCCGCTCGCGAGCGCGGCCTCGAGGATCTCCATGCCGTTGGCGATCGTCTTGAAGAAGCGCTCTTCCTCCTGCCGCAGCACGTCGGTGATGCGCGGCTGCGACTGGCGGAGTTCGGGATAGGCCTCGCCCATCTCGGCGGCCAGCGGCGCGACGAGCCCATGGAAGAACGGCGCCCGCGCGCCCAGCTTGTAGCCGTGGCGGATCGCGCGGCGCGCGATGCGGCGCAGCACGTAGCCGCGGCCCGCGTTGCCCGGGATCACGCCGTCGACGATCGTGAACGAGCACGCCCGGATGTGGTCGGCGATGACCTTCAGCGACGGCGATGCGGCATCGCAATCGCCGCCACCCGCCGCATCGACCGCCTTCTTCGCCGCGGCCAGCAGGTTCACGAACGTGTCGATCTCGTAGTTGCCGTGCACGTGCTGCAGCACCGCGGTGACGCGCTCCAGGCCCATGCCGGTGTCCACGCTCGGCTTGGGCAGC
>JBEVLR010000072.1:0-10773 GCA_040509075.1 Burkholderiaceae bacterium
TTCGACCTTCCGCTCCTGCTGAAGGATGAAGCGGCGTTCCATTCCGTCGTCGACGGCCCGCTGGGCGCCGACTTGTTCAAGCGCCTGGAATCCAAGGGCGTCAAAGGCCTCGCCTATTGGGACAACGGCTTCCACGTGATGACGGCCAACAAGCCGTTGCACAACGTGGCCGATTTCAAGGGCCTGAAGATGCGCATCCAGTCGTCGAAGGTCCTCGACGCCGAAATGCGCGCGCTCGGCGCGATCCCCCAGGTGATGGCGGCCAGCGAGCTGTACCAAGGGCTGCAATCGGGCGTGGTCGATGGTTCGGAGGGCGTTCCTTCGGGCATCTACACCCAGAAGTTGTACGAAGTCCAGAAGCACATCACGCTGTCGAACCACGGGCATCTGGCCTACGCCGTGATCGTCAACAAGAAGTTCTGGGACGGATTGCCGCCGGACATCCGAACCGTGCTCCAAAGCGCGATGACCGACGCGACGGTCTACGCGAACCAGATCGCCAACAGCGAGAACGTCGCTTCGCTGGAAAAGATCCGCGCGAGCGGCAAGACCACGGTCTACACGCCGACGGCCGCCGAGACCAACGAGTGGAAGAAGGCGTTGATGCCGGTCCATTCGGAAATGGAAGGGCGCGTCGGGAAGGCGACGCTCGAAGCCGCGTACAAGGCGGCGGGGTTCGTTCCGCCGCAATAAAGCGGCGGCGGCGTCTGGGAGCGGGGGTGTCCGGGAGAGCCGCCGCGCACGGGCGCGCGACGAGCGGGCCGCGCGGCGCGGTGCCGCCGCCCCTGCCGATCGACGAGGCGGTCGAACGGCCTCGACCGCCTGCGGCGGTTGATCCGCCGAGCGTGCCGGCTCCGGGCGATGACCCGGCGGTGCGCGTCGCGGCCGGCGGGGCTTCAGAGGCTCGGAGATTCCGTGAATGGCGGATGCTCCTGCAGCGTTGCGATCGACGGCTGCCCTGGCCGCTCTTCGGCGTGCGGCGTCGTCGACGTGGCTTTCCCCCTGCCGCTCGACGATGAGCCGGCCTGGGCCCCGCTCGTCGCGAGCGGCGGTTCCTGATCGTCGATCAAACCTCGAAGCAGGTGGAGATCCGGCGGAATATCGACCTCCGAGAAATGTTGGATGCGGCGAGCGTCGGCGTCGTCGCGCCGCTGCTGCAGGGTCTGGATCTCCCGCCGGATTTCCGGGATCAGCCGGGCCGGCGTGTCTTCGGCGTCGTCCGGCTGGGCCTCGGACGATTCCGGCACCTCGGGCGCCTCGGACAAGATGTGCCGCAGCCTGTGGATTTGGTCGCCCAGATCCCGGCTCAGCTGGTAATCGGGGTACGCCAATTCCCTGGCCGTGGCGGTTTGCTCGGTGTGGAATTGAACTTCGAAATGGATGTCCTTGTAATTGAACACGACATGGAAGCTGCGGTAAGGCCGGTTGGCGCCTTCGAACGTGTCCTTGTCCTTGACCAGCTTCATTCCTTCGATGCTCTTGAAATGGTTGATCGCGGTCAGCGCGCTCCTCGAATAAGCGTCGATCTTGGGCAGCACGAGCTGCACGCGCAGCATGTCGCGCACCATGGCCTTCAGCTGCGGGACGCTGAGGCGGGTGCTGCCGAGCGGCCGTGATTTCTGATGCAGCTTGCGGTGCACGGCCCCGAACGATTTGACGATCGGCGACGCCGACATCGGCGAGCATGGATCTGCGTGGGACAAGGCGGGCGACTGCCAATGCGCCGTCAGCAGCGGACTTTTCCCGCCGTGCGCGGAATCGGCGCCGGGGGTTTGCCGCCCCGAACCTGAAACGTCCGGCATTTCCACCGGCGGCATCGCGACGCGCGCGTCGATCAACTTGGCGATCCGGTCCACGACGGCAAGCACGCTGTCGGCGAGCCGGCCGGCGTCCCGGGTCAGCTGCTCGATGGCGACACGGTGCTTTTCGGGCTTGAAGGGATCGTGACCGAACTCCATCAAAGATTTCGGGAGCTGAAGCTTGGGCAACTCCGTCAAGTTCACCGTCGATTGGGCGCGCCGGTCCTTGATCGTCAAGTGCGAGGGCTTCGGTCCGCTGCCGCCCAGGGGTTCCACGCTGGCCTGCTCGGGATGCGATCTCGACAATGCGTCGGCGCTCGTGCTGAGCTGTTCGATCGCTCCACCGGGGCTGCGCAGCGCCTGAATCCTTGGGCTTCGGGGCGCGGCAATCGGAATCGGTTGGGATCCTTCCAGCAGCCGATCCCTCGCCTGGGTATGGGCCGACGCGCGCGTCGCGCTGCCCTCCGAAGCGGGACGGTCGTTGACGAAGGTTCCATAACCCGCGGACTCGTTCCGCACCGCATCGCGGTCGTCCACGTCTCCGTCGTCGACACCGTTGTCTCCGATGTCCTGTCGTCGATCCCAGATGCAGCATCCGCAGCACAGGTAATCGAGCAGGCTCGGCATCACTCGCCCTTTTTCATGTCATAGCGCTCATACCGGCATCGTAGAAACCCTGATCGCCCTCGCGGCGCGGCATGCGAAGAGGCTTCTTTCGATACGAAGCGAATCGCGCGGAGCAGGCCGCATCGAGAGCCGCCATTTCGCACTGTACGGGGCGCTTTTCCGAACGGAGGCGGGCACCACGCCGTTCGAGTCATGTCGGGCGCCGTCGATGCACCGCATCGGGGCAAAATTACTTATTTACCCTAACTGGCCGCCCTAAGGCTGAGCAAACACTTGTCAGAAAACACCCATTTACGAGCGACAGCTTCGCGTTCACGGCGTGCTCTTCGCATGTGCGGGCGCACCACTGAAGTGCCCCTATAAAGTTTTCATCAAACCTAAATATTCTTCCCCCTCTCCATCACTATGGCCAACTTCGAGTCAGTGTCCCCGCTCGGGGCATCGAATGTCGCTGCGGAAGTCGACAACGCGACGAAGCCGACCGAGGCGTCGAAGGCTCGGAATTCGGCCCGGGCAGCGGGGGGCCCGCTGGGAGATCTGGAAGCGGGGAAGCGGACCTCCAAACCGGCTTTGACCAAAAGGGCGTACAACCATATGCCCTATTGGGTGAGGGCCGTCACGGACGGCATCGTCGGCACCAGCTCTCGAAACCCCGTGACGTGGGCGATCACGACGGCGTTCGGCTCCAAAACGATCGCCAAATCGAGCGGAAGTCGGCCGACGACGAACTCGCGGCCCGTCGACAAGTTGTCCTTGGACGTGGAAGAAAACCGGGTGCAAATACCCGAAAGGCGCTCCGCGCGAATACTTCTGGCGCTCGAGCGGCTGCGCGACGCGGACTCGCTGGAAAAGGAATGGCTCAATTTCACGCCTCGAGGGGCTTACGCCAAACGCAAGCCGGGCGCGATTTCCTTCAAGAACTTTTTCCGCGCGGCGGGCATCAAGCTGTTCGATCGGCCGAACGCCGCCGACGTGCTGAAGATCAGCCGGACGGATCCGCCGGCCTCGGCCGCCACCGATACCGATGCCCAGAAGCAATGGCTGCCGGAACTGGTTTCATATCAGCAGGCCCATGAAAGGCACGAGGCGGCGAAGTACGCGGCGTGCGGCATGTCGGCCGCCTCACTCGAAACGCAGCAACTCGTCGACGCGATGCTGGAGAGCCGGCCCGAGCAGCAGAGGGCGTTCCGGGCGTTTGTCAAACGGGCCCACGTGTTGGCCGTCAAATGGAATGAATCCGTCAATCCCGGAACGACGTTGCCCGACTGGGCGATGGAAGCGGGTCTCGAACCGATCGATCGAACGTCGTCAAAGCTCTCGCGGCAGGAGGCTCCTCCCGGGGCCGCCGGAAAAGCTTATCAAGATCACATCAATGGCATGAATGCGGCATTGGCGGGCGTCGATTCGGATACTTTGTACCTGATTCGACGCGCCGTCCGGGCCCGCACCGAGGCCGTGAAACGTCTCGGCCATACTGAGGCATTGCTCACCCGAGCGGCCGAGAAACGGCTCGCCCAGCAGGACGGCCGAATGAAAGAGCTCGTCGGCAATCCGGGCGATGAGTTTGGCATCGGCGAAGGCGTCGAAAAACTCAAGGCCGAGCTGGGGGATCTGCACGCGCGGTTCAAGGCGACCGAACCCCAGCGCCGGGTCGAGCTCCTCGCGCCGATGGACGAAAGCGTTGCCCGTACCTTCGGAGCCGATGCCGTCATGGAACAGACGTTGATCGCCGCCCAGATCGCGTTTGCGGTCGCGCCGCCGGTCGATGGCGCGGCCGACGCGGCCCCTCGGCTTCTGGCGGACCCCGCCAAGACGGCCCAGGCGCTGGCGAGCCTGAAGACCATGACGCCCCTCGATGTCGCCGATCTGTTCGTCAACGGCAAAGAAGACGATCCCGCCCGCAAACTGGTCACCCAGCTCGGCAGCCTTTCCCACGGGCCCCAGATGGTCGGCTCGCTGATCGGCCAGCCCATGGTCGTGCCGAACGCCGATGGGCTCGACAAATATGAGCTGCAGCGGCGGGCCGATCTCTTGAATGTGTCGATGCGGGTGATTTTCCTGGCGGGCCTGGCCAAGCAGGAACAAGGCCTTCCCCTTGAAATGCGCAGGCATCTTGAATCGGCGATCGCGGCTGCGCAGGCCATCGTCCGGGAAGGCAGCGGAGACATCGATCAGATCCTCAGCAACAAGGTGGTCTCGTCGGATCAGCTTCAAGCCTTCAACCTTGTCCGAATGCGTTATTTCTCCAAGGAAAAGGATTCGGATTACCAATACGCGAACAGCTTCCTGAAGCTGGTCCCGGTGTGGCTGCAGAGCCCCGCCCTCACTCGAACAGGCTACGCCAAGAAAGCCTGGGGCAATTTCTATCCAATGGGAGAGCCGACGGTCTTCAATCCATCGACGATCGAAACCGCGGCGAAATGCGCGCTGTCCGCCGGCATCGTCATGTCGCCGAACGAGGCGGTCGAGGAATTGCGGAAAAAAATCGTCGACATGAGAAACAGCGACAAGTTCAAGGACGCGAAACCGCCGGCGGCCGGGCAGGAAACCGACGATCGCGAAACGGCGACAAAAATAGAAACCAACGCAGCCGTCGCCGCTTCGGCGTTCGGCCGCGCGATCCTGGATGCGATCAATAAAGACATCCCCGCCCACCAGATGACGAAGGAGGACGTCGCCGTGCCCCACCAATTCGGGCTGGACGACAACGAATTCAACTCCGTTCCAGGCCTGGCGGCGTTTTGGCAGCGTTACTCGGACCCGCAAGACAAAATGTCGCCCCTGCAGGCGCTGCGGGAACTGGCCGACACGGTCGAGCCTCACGTCCATGACCGAGCGGCCATCGACCTGCGGCGGGCGGCGGATCTGGTCAACGTTTCCTACTGGTTCGCCGATCCGCGGATCCGCGACAAGGAAACCTTGCGCCTGTTCATCGAGGCCTGCTACACGAAGTTCAAGCTGCGTGAGCGCTTGCGCATCACCTACAGCGCCATCCGGGGCGCCGACATCACGACCTTGAACGGCGCCTACGAGGGCAAACCGATCCGCGCCGGTTACCGCCACACGCACTCGAGCGACCTGTTCCTGGAGCTGGGCGTCGCCACCCCCGCCTACTACTTCACCTTATCGAAGCAGGAGACCAAGACGGTGCGGGTCAATGGCGGGTCGGGCTACAGCTGGACGCTTCCCGACCATACCTATTTCGGCGGCCGCGTCGACCTCGACGGCCGAATCACCTACATGAACGAGGAGCAAGAGGGCGTCTACGTGCGCCAGCCGCGCAACAAGGACACCGAAGAGCGCGACCGCAGCCGCATCGTCGAGATGATGACCGACCTGCTCGCGCCTGACAAGGTGAGCACCCATGACGGCGCCGCCGTGGCCGAGCCGCTCGACGCGCTCGCGATGCGAACCGAAGCGACGGTGGCCGTGCTCGGCGATTACTACCGGCGCACCTGGCGGGGCGACGTCACCGTCACCGGCGGGCCGCAACTGAGCAATGGCATCGCTTCTGGACGGATCGCCGGCGGTGGCGGCTTGCGGGGGGAATTGAAGGATACGGTCGCCAAGGAACGGACGGGCGCCTTCAACTATGAAGAGGACAAGCTCCAGATCGTGCAATCCAAGAACACCGTCTTCGGGCTGAATACGCGGCTCGGGATTCCGATCGGCAAAGAGGACGACGACCCGAAGGACCAGGACTCCCACGAACCCGGCCACGACCAGACGCCGGCGCCCGCGGATCAGGGGCAGAACACTTCGTCGAACCGTCACCTCTTCAAAGGCAAGGGCAGCATCGGCACGACCATCTTCGGCGTGCAGAAGACCACCGAAATCGGGGTGCGCGGGTCCGAGACGACATTGCGCCTCGTCACCAACAACGATGAAACGCTGCCGCTCCAGTCGCGCTACATCGTCGACTCGATCGACCTCAAAGGGTTCGAGGAGGCGACCAAGCAGATCGAGTTCTCCTGGAGCAACCACGGCATGACCTACATGAAGTTCCCCAAGGACGCCAACAAACGGGAGATCTTCAAGGCCTTCGACAAGTACGTCTTCGCGCGCCGGGACTGGAAACAGTTCGTGGGCGTGGCGAGAGAGAAATCCAAAGAGGAAGGCGGACGCTTCCACCAATACCTGGCGGTGATGGCCATGCAGCTGTTCACCGCGGCGCCGCTCGACGAGATGCGCAACTCCGCCGAGCTGCGCAAGCGCCAGGCCGACCTGTACCGCAAGCAGGGCGACCCGGGCCTGGCGGCGGCGTACGACGCGCTCGCGGCGAGGTACGAAGCCATCGTCAAATACATCAAAGCCCACCCGACCAGCTGGCAGGCGCGCCGTGCCGCGCTGAACGAACGAAGCCAGGAAGTGGACACCGGCGGCCTCGCTTTCGTGGCCAAAGGCGTCCAGCGGCTCGCCGAAGGCAGCCACAACGGCGCGCTCTATCCGCGCAACAGGTGAAAGCCGCCCGGGCGGGCGCGCGACCGGGAGCGAGCGTCGGATGCGCGCGCGTCAACGGATGATGCGGCCGTCCGGCCCGATCGTCGTGACCTCGGTGTAATAGTGCTGCCCGGCGGGATTGAACACGATGCCGCCGAGGTCGAAGCCGTGCATCGAGCGCAGCGCGCCGAGCAGGCTCGCGCGGGTCGGCCGCGGGCCCGCGAGGTGGATCGCGCGCGACAGCAGCTTGGCCGCGGCGAAGCCCTCCAGGCTCGCATACGACACCGGCGCGCGCACGGGCGCCGCGGCGTTGAGGCGGTTGAATTCGCGCACGATCGGCGTGCCGTCGTTCCAGGGATAGGGGACGACCTGGCTCAGGATCACGCTGCGGCCGTGCGCCGCGACCGCCTTCACGAAATCGTTGTTGACCGCGTTCGACAGCAGCCCGATGACCATGCTCGAGTTTTCCTTGCGGACGCGATTGATGATGTCCGCGCAGGCTTTCGGCGTGCAGGCCATCAGCGCGGCGGCCGGTCGCAGCCTGCGCAGCTCGGCGACGACGCCGTCCGTGTTCATCGTCTGCCTGTCGTAGCTCAGCACGGCGGCGGGTTTGACGCCATGGGCCGACAGCGCCTGGAGGTAGTCGTCCCGGCCTTCCTTGCCGAATGCATCGCTCTGGTGGACGATCGCCACGTTGCCGCCGCCCGTGGAGACGACCTGATCGACCAGCCGCCGCGCTTCGTCCAGGTAGCTGGCGCGCAGGAAGAACGCGTTGCGGGCCATGGAGCGCAGCGTCGCGGAGCCGTTGAACGGCGCGACCAGCGCGATGCCCAGGCTGTCGAAGTCCTTCGACAGCGCGTCGAGCGACGGCGTGCTGTGGTAGCCGAACAGCGCGATCGCGTTGTCCTCGTCCACCAGGCGCCGCGTGTAGGCGACCGTTGATTTCGGATCGCGCTTGTCGTCGTATTGCTTGAGGACGATCGTGAAGGCCTGCCCGGGCTGGCTGTTCTCGTAGTCGAACCAAAGGCGGGCGCCGGCGACGTTCTCCGCCACCACGCCCTGACCGGACAGCTCGGCCACCTGCCCGACGACCAGCGTCTGCTGCGCCTGCGCGGCCCCGCCCGCGAAGGCGACGGCGGCGGCCAGCCACAGCCGCGCCCGCACGTTTCGAAAGATTCCACCAGGGGCAGGCTGCCACGAAAGCATCTCGAATCCTCCAAAGTAGTTTTCATGCCGCCGACGCGCGGGCGCCCGTCGGGCACCGGCGAACCGCGCCGCCCTCTTCGCCGCCTGCCGTGGAGCGGCGGCGACGTCGCGCGGAGCGCTCATGCGGGCGGCATGGGCGCGGCCCTCCGCACCCGCGCAGAATAGTCCTCGCCGGCGCCGGATTGGAAGCTCGTCTGCCCTGATCGACGAAATGGACCGTGACGCATGTCACGGTAGGCCGTTGCGGCTAACGGCCGGAACCGTCGCCCGGACCGGATTCCGTCCGCCGCCGGCGGCCCCCATCGCGCCGTCGAATGCGAACTGCCTGCGGCAGCGGGTGCTGGGCAGGCAGTTCGAAAAGAGGAGCGGCTGGATCCGCGCGCCGCATGCGCGCCCGTTCGGGCGAAACTCAGGCCGACGCGGCCGCTTCGAAGAAATCGGTGACGCCGCCGGTGGCGCCCGGGTTGCCCACGCCGACGACGATCTCCGTGAAGATGTTGCCGACCGCCAGCGGGGACTGGTGCAGCACCACCGAGCTGGCGCCGGAGTAGACCTCGATCACCGAGGACACGCCCGAGGGCGCCGACACCTCGGTGTAAGGGGACGCGGCGGCGTACGCGATGTTGGAGGCGGTGTTGATGTTGTTGACCTTCATCGACAACAGCAGCGGATTCGTCGCGTTGGCCGTGTTGTAGACCAGGTTGATCAGGCGCGTCTTGACGCCGGTGGCCGTCACCGGCACCGTGTTGTCGTCGAGGACCAGCGACGATGTCGGGTTGCCCTGGGCGTCCAGGTAGACCAACAGCGTGTAGTCGCCGCCGGCCTTCAGGGTGCCCGAGCTGGGCAGCGGCGCGCCGTTGGCCTGCACCGCCGGCGCCGCGCCGGACGGCACCACGACGTAGTTCGAATAGTTCGGCGAGGCGACCGTCGGCAGCACGCCGGCGACCGAGACGGTGCCGCTGTTGCCGGTCGCCGCGACGGCGCGGACCCGGGCCGTGGTGTTCAGGAAGCTGGTGGCCGTGCCCGTGGTGCCCTGCGTGAGCAGGATCGCGTTCGCCAGCACCCCGCTGGCGCCCGGGGTCAGGATCACGGTCAGGACCTGCAGGTTCTTGAGCGTGACGGCCGTCGGGGTCTGGAAGCGGACGTCGCTCAAGCCCTTGGCGATGCTGTTCGCGCCGACGACGGTGATGTAGTACGGGCCGGAGGCGACCGACACGCCGGTGAAGACGCTTTGCGCGACGCCGTTGACGCTCGACGCGATCAGCGTGCCGAGCGACAGGTCGGTGCCCGGCGACACGTAGACGTCGACGGGGCCGATGTCGGCCGACGTGTTCAGCACGTTGATGTTCGCGTTGCCGTTGTCGGGCGTCGTGGTGCTCTCGGTGATCAGCACCGATTTCAGTTCGTCGACGAAGCCGTAGGCCACCAGCGAATAGCGCGCGTCCTTGTTCAGCGACCGGGTGGAGGTCGACACGGTGGAGTTGGTCGCGCCGGTGTTGACCGTCAGCGAAGTGGTCACGGTGCCGGCCTGCACGCTGACGAAGGCGCTGGCGGTGCCGTAAGCGATGTCGGTGACGGCTTGCGTGGTGTCGTCCATGAAGCCCAGCTTGGGATAGTCGACGCTGGCGTTCACGAGCCGGACCGGCGCGCTCCCCGCTTTGTCGCCGCCGCAGCCGGCCAACATCAAAGGCATCGCGCCGCCTGCTGCCAGGAGCTCCAGGAACTCACGTTTTTTCATCGAAACACTCCACTTTTCCAGGCCGGGCGCCTGTCATTCGAATCCGGCATTATGCGGCAGGCGATGTTGCCCCTGCATTGCTCGCTCCCGCCCGCCGCCGCGCCGGGTTTGCCGGACGCGCGACGGCTCGCCTGGAGGCCTCCCTCCTCGCCGCCCCCATCGCCGCCCGCCGCCGGCGGCTACCATGCGCGGGATGATCTGCATGGACGCCTGCGCCCGAGAAGAAAATGTCCGGCCGCCCCGGGCTCCCTCGCCATGACGGAGGCCGGCGGGATCCATGCGCTGTTCTGGGCCGCCGTCACGCGGCTGGGCGAGGCCCAGATCCTGTTGCCCGCGTTCCTGGCCGGCGCATGCTGGCTGGCGTTCGCATGGTCGGGCGGCGAGCGCGCGCGGGGCGCTCCGGCGAGGGATGCGGCTTGGCGCTGGCTGGCCGGCTTGTGCGCGACCACCTCGGTCGCGACGATCAGCAAGATCGCCTTCCTCGGTTTCGGCATCGGTTCCGCCGCGCTCGATTTCACCGGCTTTTCGGGGCATGCGATGTTCTCGATGTCCATCCTGCCGGTGCTCGGCGCCGTCGTCGGCGGCCGACGGGGCGCGGCGGGCGGCGTGTCGCTGGCGGCGCTGGTGACGGTGTCGCGCGTCGACCTCGGCGCGCATTCCTGGAGCGAGGCGGTCGGCGGCATGCTGCTCGGCGCCTGGGCGGCGTGGTGGACGTTGTCGCTCCACCTGAAACGTCCGGGCGCGGCGCGCGCGCCGTGGTGGCTGCCGCTGCTGCTGCTGGCCTGGCTGACCTTGCTGCCGTGGCGCGCCCCGCCGTCGCGCACGCATGACGCCGTCGTGGCGGTGGCGTTGAAGTTGTCGGGCCGCTCGCGGCCGTACACGCGCTTCGAATTGCTGGCCGGCCTGATCCGCCCGCCGCCGTCGCCTTGAGCCGCCGCCGCCTCGGGGTCGCCCCGAGATCGG
>JBEVLR010000073.1:0-4510 GCA_040509075.1 Burkholderiaceae bacterium
GGCCGCCGTCGAGGCGCAGGATCGCGAGCTCAAGCGCGCGAGCCGCAAGCTGAAATCGGGCGGCGCCGAGCCTCGCCGCGCGCCGGCCGTGAAAACGGGCGGGCGCGGGGCCAAGGCGGCGGTCAAGCGCAGCAAGCGTTGACCGGCCCGTCGCGCCCATGCGACGGGTTTTCTCCCGCCGAGGATCGAATTACGCCGCATTGATCGCCCTGATGCGCTGACTGGATCGTGGAACCCCGCCTCAGAATGATTGCATCTGAATCCCTGTGTGCGGGTGCGCTCCATGAACGTTTCCAATGCCATTTCGACGACGCCGGCGATCGGCTCCGCCGATTTCGAGGGTGAACTCGCGCTGGCGCGGTCGGGCGCCATGCAGCTGGGCGACCTGCTCGAGCGCGCGGGGCGCCTGAACCTGTCGGGCCACGCCGAGGCCTCCGCGACCTTGTACGAGAACTGGATCGCGCACACGGAATCCCCGGTGCGCCACGTGGCCTGCTTCAACTGGGGCACCGTGCTCGCGGCGATGGGCCGCCACGGGCCGGCGGAGCAGGCGTACCGCCAGGCGCTCGCGCTGCGGCCGGACTTCCTGCACGCGTGCCTGAACCTGGGCCATCAGCTCGAGCAATTGGGCCAGCCCGACGGGGCGCTGGAGCAGTGGCGCCGCGTCGTCGCGTTGACCTCGACCTCCGCGGCCGACCAGGAGCTGCGCCTGCATGCGCTCAACAACTGCGCCCGCCTGCTCGAGACGCTGCGCCGCTTCGACGAAGCCGAACGCTGCATGGTCGACAGCCTGGAGCTCAAGCCGGAGCAGGCCGACGTCATCCAGCACTACGTCCACCTGCGCCAGAAGATGTGCGCGTGGCCGCTGTACGCCCCGGTCGGCGAGTCGACGCACAACCAGTTGCTGATGGGCACCTCGCCGCTGGCCATGCTCAGCGTGACCGACGACCCCGCGCTGCACCTGCTCGCGGCGCAGCGCTTCTCCTATGAACGCATCCCCAAGCTGCCGGTGCACAGGCTGCACGCCACCGGGCCGCGCCGGGAGGGGAAAGTGCGCGTGGGATACCTGTCGGGCGACCTGTGCATGCACGCCGTGGGCCTGCTGGTGCCCGAGCTGCTCGAGCTGCACGACCGCGACCGTTTCGAAGTCTTCGCTTTCTGCTGGAGCCGCGAGGACGGCAGCGCCCAGCGCCGCCGGCTGGTCGCCGGCGTCGACCATCTCGTGCGCATCGACAAGCTCGACGACCTGACCGCCGCGCGCCTGATCGCCGGCCTGGGCATCGACATCCTCGTCGACCTGCAAGGCCTGACCAGCGGCGCGCGGCCCGCGATCCTGGGCATGCGGCCGGCGCCGGTGCAGGTCAGCTACCTCGGATTCCCCGGCTGCTGCGGCATTCCGGGCGTGGACTGGATCATCGCCGACCGTTTCGTGATGCCGCCCGAGCAGCTTCCCTACAGCACCGAGCGCCCGCTCTACCTCGACCGCTGCTACCAGGTCAGCGATCGCCAGCGCGAGATCGGCCCGATCCCGGCGCGCTCGACCTACGGGCTGCCGCAGGACGCGTTCGTTTTCTGCTCGTTCAACAACAACTTCAAGTTCACCGACGCCGTCTTCGATGCGTGGATGCGCATCGTGCGCGCCGTCGACGGCAGCGTGCTGTGGCTGCTGGCCGACAACGACTGGGCGCGCGAGAACATGCTCGCGCGCGCGGAACGCCTGGGCGTGGCGCGCGAACGCCTGCACTTCGCGCCGCGCGTGAGTCCGGCGGACTACCTCGCGCGCTTCACGCTGGCCGACCTCGTGCTCGACACCTTCCCCTACAACGCCGGCACCACCGCGAGCGACGCGCTGTGGATGGGCACGCCGATCGTCACGCTCTCCGGGCGCAGCTACATCTCGCGCATGGCCGGCAGCCTGCTGACGCACGTGGGCCTGCCGGACCTGGTGACGCACTCGCTGCAGGACTACGAGCGGCTCGCCGTCCAGCTGGGGCGCCAGCCGCGACGCATCGCCTCCTACAAACGCTACCTCGCCGAGCACGGACGCAGCTCGCCGCTGTTCGACGTGCCCGGCTTCGTGCGCGACCTCGAGGCCGAATTCGAGCGCCTGGCGCTCGAAAGCCGCCGAGCCTAAGAGCGCAGAGATCCCCGGATGTCATCCCGCCAGGACCCTTTCCTCGATCCGGACGCCGGCGCCGACGCGCGCGCCGACGCGGGCGGGACGCCGACGTCGCCGCACGTCGGGCCGGAGTTCAGCCATGCCGTGGACGCGGCCACGGGCGCGCCGCCCGAACTCGACGCGATCGGCATCGACCACGACGCGCTGCTGCAGGCGATGGTCTACCTCACGCGCCGCCACGGCAAGGAGCGCTCCGCCGAATCGCTGCTCGACGGGATGCCGATCGACGGCCAGCTCGGCCCCGACCAGGCCGTGCGCGTGCTGCGCGCCGCGGGTTACAACGCCGGCCTGATGCGGCGCGGCATCGGCGACATCCACACGCTGCTGCTCCCGGCCATCTTGCTGCTGAAGAACGGCGACGCCTGCGTGCTCGTGCGGCGCTTCGACGCCGCCGCGGGCGATTCGCCGACGTGCGAAGTCGTGATGCCGGGCCCCGAGTTCCACACCTGCCGCGCGACGGAAGACGAACTCGACCTGGAATACCTGGGCTACGCGCTCGTGGCGACGCCGCTGCCGGAGCTGGTCACGGGCGACGCGGGCCGCGAGCACCTGCTGCTGGATCCGAACGCGCACTGGCTGTGGGGCACGCTGCGCCGTTTCGTCCCGTATTACCGGTCGGCGATGCTTGCCTCGCTGCTGAGCAACGTGCTGATGCTGGTGAGCGGCCTGGTCACCTCGGTCATCTACGACAAGGTGATCCCGCACCAGGCGTTCGTCACCTTGTGGACGCTGGCGATCGGCGCCTCCATCGCGCTCGTGTTCGACCTGCTGTCGCGCCAGCTGCGCAGCCACCTGATCGACACCGCGGGCAAGAAGGCCGACCTGATCATCGGCTCGCTGCTGTTCCGGCAGACCTTGGGCGTGCGCATGGAGCACCGTCCCGAGTCGGCCGGCAGCTACGCGCACCACATGGCCCAGGTGGAGGTGGTGCGCGACTTCTTCGCCGGCGCCACGCTGTCGGCGCTCAGCGACCTGCCTTTCATCGCGATGTACGTCGCCATGACCTTCGTCATCGGCGGCCCGCTCGGTTGGGTGCTGGTGCTGGCGATCCCGCTGCTCGTCGGGATGGCGCTGGCGATCCAGAAGGGGCTGCGCCGCGCGATGAGCGCGAACCTGAGGCACCAGGCCGACCTGCAGGGCGTGATCGTCGAAGCGGTCGAGGGCCTGGAGGACGTCAAGGCCGTCGGCGCGCAGGGCCGGTTCCTGCACCGCTACGAGGACGCCACCACGGCCGCCGCCGAGACCGCGTTGAAGGCGCGCTGGATGTCGAGCTGGACGAGCAACCTGTCGATGGTCTCGCAGCAGGGCGTCACGCTCGTCATGCTCGTCTGGGGCGTCTACCTGATCCACGACGGCGCGGTCACCGGCGGCGCGCTGATCGGCGCCGTGATGTACGCCGGCCGCGCCGTGGCCCCGCTGAGCAGCGTCGTCGGCCTGGCCACGCGTTTCCAGGGCGCGCGGGCGGCGATGGCCTCGCTCGACAAGATGATGAGCCTGCCGGTGGAGCGCGAGAACGGCCGCGCCTACATCACCGGCCACCGCGTCACGGGGCGCATCGGCCTGCACGAGATGAGCTTCTCGTATCCCCAGACCAGCGATGCGCCGGCGCCGCCGGTGCTCAAGAACCTCACGCTCGGCGTGAATCCGGGCGAACGCATCGCGATCCTGGGGCGCATCGGCAGCGGCAAATCGACCATCCTGCGCCTGATGGCCGGCCTCTACCGGCCCACCGAAGGCATGGTCGAGGTCGACGGCCTGGACCTGCGGCAGATCGACCCCGCCGACTACCGGCTGCGCGTGGGCTTCGTGTCGCAGGAACCGCGGCTGTTCAACGGCACGCTGCGAGAGAACGTGGTGATGGGCCGCGCCGGCATCGATGCGTCGCGGCTCGCCGAAGTGGCGCGCGTCACCGGCCTGGACCGCGTCGTCGCCTCGCATCCCCAAGGGTGGGAGCTGTCGGTCGGCGAGATGGGGGGCCTGCTGTCCGGCGGCCAGCGCCAGCTCGTCGCCTTGGCGCGCTGTCTGGTCACGCGGCCGCAGATCCTGCTGATGGACGAGCCGACGAGTTCGATGGATGCGCAGTCCGAAGTCATGTTCCTGCGCCAATTGCGGGAAGCGGCGGGCACGCGCACCTTGATCATGGTGACCCATCGCCCCGCGGTGCTCGAACTCGTCGACCGGGTGATGGTGGTGGACGCCGGCCGCGTCGTGCTCGACGGCCCGAAGCCGGCCGTGCTGGCGGCGCTGTCGGGCGCCAAGCCGGCGGCGGCCTCGGCCCAGCAACCCGCGCAGCGCCAGCCGGCGGCGCCCGACATGGAAAGGGCGCAGGCC
>JBEVLR010000074.1:0-4175 GCA_040509075.1 Burkholderiaceae bacterium
GCCCCCGCGCTCGAAGGCGATTTCGCCGCCCGGCAAGGGCTCTCCCGGACCCGGCTCGCCCTCGGCCAGCTTCATTTCGCCGAAGGCCGGGACGTGGATCCGCGCCCCGACGAAAGACGCCGGATGGAGCTGAGCCTTCCCGGACCGGACGGGGAGTGGAACCGCTTCCGCATCGACCTCGCGATCGGCGCCGACCACGGCTTGAACTTGATGATCGCGGACACGCGGCATCCGGGCGTGCTTTCCGTCAGCGTCGAATCCGACGCCCCTGGACGCCGCCGTCGGGACAACGAATCGACGCTGAACGCACTGGAAAACCAGGCTGCGGCCCCGGCCCACAACGTGGCCACTCCGGGAGAACTGGCGCTGGTGCGGCGCTTCACGGATCACCTCCAGGAAACCGACGGGCCCACCCTGGCCGACATCGTGAAAGCGCTGGCAAACGCGAGGGCCGCCGTGCGTCGACCCGCCAACGCCCACCTCGAGCGGTTCATCGCCAGCGAAACGACGCGCCGGGCGGACGGCGGCGGCGCCGCCGTTTCGAAGAACGCACTGGAGGCGTCGCTGCGCAACGTATTGGGGAAAGCCTGGCTCGCCGTGGCCGCTCCCGCCGCCGCGCCGCCGGCCTAGCCGGGACACCGCGCCGGGGTCAATCCTCCAGAAGGGACCGCAGCATCCACGCCGTCTGCTCGTGGATCGTCAGGCGCTGCGTCAGCAGGTCGGCAGTCGGTTCGTCGTTCGCCTTGTCGGCGACCGGGAACAGCGTCCGCGCGGTGCGCGCGACGGCTTCATGGCCGGCGACGAGGATGCGCACCATCTCGAGCGCTTTCGGCGGATGCTCGGGCGCATCGGGCAACGAACCCATGCGCGCGAACTGGGCGTAGGAGCCAGGGGCCGGGTGCCCGAGCGAGCGGATGCGCTCGGCGATCGGATCGACGGCGTTCCACAGCTCGGTGTACTGAGCCATGAACATCGCGTGCAGCGTGTTGAACATCGGGCCGGTGACGTTCCAGTGGAAATTGTGCGTCGTCAGGTACAGCGTGTAGGTGTCGGCCAGCAGGCGGCTCAGGCCATCGCTGATCACGGCGCGATCCTTGGCGCCGATGCCGATGTCGATGGCGGCGCCCGCTCGGGCCGCGGCGGTCGGCACGTCGGCGCCGCCGCCGGAAGACTTCTTTTTGGACATGGGTTCCTTCGCATGGAGACCCGCAAGCTTAGGCAACGGCGACGATTCCTCCAATGCGGACGACGCAAAAACCCCATGTCGAAGTCGGTCGAAAGCGCACGGTTCCCGCCGCAGCGATCTTCGCGAAAAGGGCTATTTCGTCGGACAGGCCACAACCAACTTCGCAATCACAGATATCTCTTCGCAATGCCGTTCGGGCACGGCGATTTTTCGGAAATCATGCGGCACGCATTCCGAGGTTTCCATGGCTGATTTCAATCCATCTTTCAATCTGCACGACCCGTCCGCGGACCAAATGGCCTCCGGACCCAGTTCTGTGCCGCGCGCCTCGACGTGGTCGGTCGAGCAGCCGTCCGACCAGATGGGCGGGACGTTCGGCCTGGAGCGTCACCACACCGCGCCCGTGATGCGGCCGCTCGGCGCGACCCTGGGGGTGCAGGGCATTCCGGCAACCGAGTTGGTGAGTTTGCTGCCCCTGCGGGCCAACCATCGGATCAAGTTGCTGAACAAGACGGCCGGCTTGATGTCGCAGTCGATGCAGGCCCAGTACATGACCATGGGCTCGACCGCCTATCCGGCGATGGATGTGTCCTTGCCGCTGACCTCGCGCGACGCCGCCAGGCAAACCCGGTTCGCCGGCGGCGAGCCGCAACCCGAATTCAACGTGGTGCTGTCGACGGGATGGCGGCGCGATCAATCCATGCCGACGCAAGCCCCGCGCGAGATCACCACCGTGACGATCACCCCCACGGACAACGGCTCGACCGTGTCGGGCTTCTTCGAATGGGTCGATAGCCCGAACGTCTATTCATACAGCGACAAGATCGGCAGCGCCGGAACCGTCGAGCCGCAGGGAGCGGCCCGAATCGGGGTCCACCTCATCGGATTGACCCTGTCCAACCTGAGGCACGGGAGCGGCAAGGAGCTCCCGCGGGAACCAGGCGAGTCGCGCAGGATCGAGATCAAGGTGCGGCCCGTCATGGGGGGGGATGAACTCCTGACCGTCGAGATCGGCGCCAAAGCGGACGGCAGCTTCGAATTGCAGGTGTACGACTCCCTGAACGAATGCGAGCTGTTCGTGCAGTTCCCCGCCGAAAACGCCGTCCCCGACGCCAACGAGGCTTCCCTGTTGCTGAGCCGGTTGCCGCACCAGCCCCGCAAGCATCTCGCCATCCTGGTCGAGCTGATATCGATGGCGACCAAAGCCATGGCGATCCAGAAGGAATCGACCGCATTCCCGCTCATGAACCAGATGATGGATCTGGCGTCGCCGGAACGCAGCGAGGAACTGCAGGCTGCCGGCCGCGAGCCCATGGTCGCCTGGACGGTCTGCCTGTCGGAAAGAATGGAGTTCGACTTCGCCGATCCGAATCAGCCGATGGGACGTCCGGTGATCGGCATGACGGTCGATGCCCACAAGCGGGATCGGGTGCTGTCCGGCCACTTGGAATGGATCGGCGAGCAGCCGGGCGACGAGTTCGCCGCATGGGTCGGCCCCCTGCCGAACGCCGATGCGCAGGCATCGGCCCGAAAGGCGCTCTTCCTCCTCGGAAAAGCGCTTCCCCACCTGGAGGAAAGCAACGCGCAGGCGATGGATCCCCGGCCGGGCGAAACCGGCCGGATCAAACTGGCGTTGCCGTCGACGATGCCAGGAGTTGCCGCCCCCATGACCATGGAACTCGGCTACACGGAAGACGGCTGCCTGGGACTCGAAGTGCACCATATGATTTCGAATCGCACGCTGGCCGCGCAGTTCAACCCAGGCGCTCCGCAATTGCTGAAGTCTTCGCCGGAAGTTTACGAAAACCTCGATTTGCTGAGCAACGCCTGCACGATCATGGCGAAGTCGCTCCAAGATCACCCCCCTGTTCCGGGGGCGTCGATTGGAAAGCGGCGCTTGAAACAACCTGCGTTCGTCCGGCAAGTGAAGTTGGAATGGCTCGAAGGGCTCAAACTCAACAACGCGATGTTCGCGGATTGGACGGAAGCCGCCATCGTGGAGTTCACCCGCAAATCGCCGGCGCTCATGGCGGAACTGCAAAACAAATTGGATGATCTCGGCGACGAAATCGAAATCAGCTTCCTGCCGATCGACGTGACCTCCGGTTTCATCCAGGATGGTTTCAACCCGCCGATCCCGAATCAGCGCCGGGCGATGGGCATGGCCATCACGTCCTTGACGGACGAGCAATCTTTGACCGGTCATTTCGCCTGGGCGAAACAGCCCAACGACATGAGCCTCAACGAGATCAGGCAAGCGGCCTACCGCATGGGGACGGCATTCAGGAAACTGCCTTTGGCCAACGGCAAAGAACTGATGCCGTTGCTGGGCGAGCGGAAAAGGATGCAGCTCTCGCTGGCGGGGCCGGGAATCGGCCAGGACGGCCGCTTCCAGGTCATGCTCACCATCAGCAGCGACGGCGACACCGTGGACCTGCAGATCTCCGATGTGAACAACCAGGATTGCTTGAACGTCCAGCTCACGAACGGTTCGAACGCCCTCATTCCAGCGGATGACCAATTGAAGGCACGCCGCAGGAAATCCGACCAGATGGTGCTGAACACCTTGACGAACTCGCTCGGCCAGACCACGCCGCCGACGCCCGCGGACGAGCAGAGCTTGCTTGAACTGCAGTGCTTCACCGAATACCTGCAGGTGAACGACGGGCCGTCATTGCATGACCTGCTCAGGCGCAAGGCGAGCGGCGACGAAGCGTTCTTCAACCAACATGTCGCGGCCCATTGGCTGGCTCAAATCGAATCCGCCAGAAATGCCGACGCGATGCAGCTCGTGACGACCCCGATCGATCAGCGAAGGGAGGCTTTCGTGGACGCGGTGGAAAAAGTGGGCCACCTGTTCGCGAGCGTCCCCTTCGCGCAATAGCGCCGTTTCAGGCGTGGGTGTCGACGAGGCTGCCCGCGCCGGCGTAGGCCGGCGGGACCTCGCCGGCGGCGGCCGCGGCGTTGAAGGTTTCGGTCACCGCGGGCT
>JBEVLR010000075.1:0-4122 GCA_040509075.1 Burkholderiaceae bacterium
CGTCGGCCGCCTTCAGGGGCCGGGGATCGCGCGCCGGCGCCCGCTCGCGCGGCGGCCTGGCCTGCTGGAGCTTGCGGGCGCGTTCGGCCAGCTCGCCGCGCTGCTGCTCGTCGCCGGTGGAATAGGCTTCCCACCAATCGGCCAATTCGGCGTCGATCTCGCCCGCCTCGGCGCGCAGGCGCATGAAGTCGAACGCGGCCCGGAAGCGCGCCTGCTGCAGCATCGCCTGCGGCGAGTTGCCGGTGCGCTTGTCGAAGCGCGGCTGCATCATCCAGATCTCGCGCATGTCGGCGGCGAGCTTGCCGCGGCCGGAGATGTCGCCGATGCGCGCGTCGAAGGTCGCGTCGATCGCCGCCTGCAACGCGGGCATCGGCGCTTCCCCCCCGCCGCGCAGCGCGCGCCAGCGGCCGGCCACCTCATGCCAGAAGATGCACGCCATCAGGAAGCTGGGGGCGACCGGCTTGCCTTCGTCGACGCGGCGATCGGTGTCGGCCAGCGCGCGGTTGACGAAATCCTCGCGCGCGGGGTTGCCGTCGATGCCTTCGAAATGCGCGTCGAGGATGGCGAACACGCCGCGATCCAGGCCGTATTTCTTCAGCACCTCGATGCTCGCCAGCGAATGGCCCGTCTGCAGCAGCTTGATCATCTCGTCGAACATGCGCGACGCGGGCACGTTCGACAGCAGCGGCTTCATCTTGCGGATCGGCGCCTCGGTGCCCGCCTCGATCCGGTAACCCATCTTCGCGGCGAAGCGCAGCACGCGGATGATCCGCACCGGATCTTCACGGTAGCGCGTCTCGGGGTCGCCGATCATGCGCAGCAGCTTGGCCTTCGAATCGGCCATGCCGCCGTGGTAGTCGACGACGACCTGGGTCTCGGGGTCGTAGTACATCGCGTTGACGGTGAAGTCGCGCCGCGCGGCGTCCTCCACCTGCGGGCCCCAGACGTTGTCGCGCAGCACGCGGCCGCTCGCGTCGACGGCGTGGCTCTTGCCGACGAGTTCCTCTTTCGAGGTCTTCTCGTTGCCCCCCACGGCGGCCGCGTCGACGGCGTTGTCGACATGGGCCCGGAACGTCGACACCTCGATCTGCTCATGCTCGCGGCCGCGCCCGTAGATCACGTGCACCAGGCGGAAACGGCGGCCGACGATGAACGCGCGGCGGAACAGCGCCTTCACCTGCTCCGGGGTGGCGTTGGTGGCGACGTCGAAGTCCTTCGGACGCAGGCCGACCAGCAGGTCGCGCACCGCGCCGCCGACGATGTAGGCCTCGTAGCCGCCCTCCTTCAGCGTGTGGACCACGCGCACCGCGGGCTCGGCGACCAGCTTGGGATCGATCTTGTGGCGGTCGACGCCGACCTCCACGCGCCGCCCGAGGACGACGCCGTCGGGCTTGCCCGCGGCGGCCGCCGCGGCAGGCGCCTTGCCCAACAAACGGTCGATGAATTTGCGGATCATTCGAAGAGCCTCAGGAGACGCCAGCCGCGCTCGGCGGCCACGGCTTCGAGCGCGGGCGACGGATTCGTCGCGACGGCATCGGTGGCGCGCGCCAGCAGCGGCAGGTCGTTGATGGAATCGCTGTAAACGGTGATGCGGCCGAAGTCGCTCCAGTCGGTGGATCGCCCGGCGAGCCACTCCTCGACGCGCGCGACCTTGCCGTCCTGGTAGGTCGGCACGCCCAGGATCTTGCCGGTGACGGCGCCGGCGGCGTCGCGCTCGAGCTCGATGGCGAGCAGCTCGGGCACCCCGAACGCGTCGGCGATCGGCCGCGTGACGAACTCGTTCGTCGCGGTGACGATGGCGACCAGGTCGCCCGCCGCCTGGTGCCCGCGCACGAGGCCGATCGCCTGCGGCGTGATCATCGGGCCGATGACTTCATCCATGAATCGCCGGCTGGCGGCGGCCAGTTCGGCGGGGCCCCGGCGGCGCCAGGCCGAGGTCGCGAAGTCGACGTAGGCGTGCACGTCGAGCGCGCCGGCCTGGTAACTCGCGTAGAACTCGCGGTTGCGGGCGCGCCAGGCCTGGCCGTCGGCCCAACCGATGTCGACCATGAATTCGCCGAACAAATGGTCTGAATCGCCGACGATCAGCGTGCAGTCGAGGTCGAAAAGCGCGAGGTTGCGGCGGGTCATGGGCGGGCGGCGGCGGGAGCGCCTTCGGCCGGCGGGCCGGCGCTCTCTTCATTGAGCATGCGCTTGAGCAGCGGCACGGTGACGGCGCGCTTTTGGGCCAACGCGAAGCCGTCGAGGCGGTGCAGCAGGTGCATCAGGCTCTTGAGGTCGCGGGCGAACCGGGTCAGCAGGTAATCGAGCACGTCGTCGCCGAGCGCGACGCCGCGGCGCCGCGCTTCGTGCTGCAGCGCGATGCGGGTCTCGCCGTCGGCCAGCGGCCGGATCGCGTGCACCTGGCCCCAGGCCAGGCGGGTGCGCAGGTCTTCGCGCACGGCCAAGTCGACCGGCGGAAGGCGGCCGGCGGCGGCGAACTGCACCCCGAGGCGCGCGCCGCAGGCGGAAGCGTCCGACGCGCCGACCCGGCCCGCCGCCTCGACGAACAACCCGAAGGCCGCGTGCTGCTGCGCCGCGCTCCATTGCTCGGCGCCGTCCAGCAGCGCCAGCGCGGTGTCGTCCGCGAGCGTCCAGGGCGACGGCGCGGCGGGGTCGAACCATTGCGCGCGGCGGCCCTGCGCCGAAGCGCGCGCCTGCAGCTCGCGCAACAGCTGCGTCTTGCCGCTGCCGGCCGGCCCCCACAGGTAGATCGGGGCGTCCGGCCAGGCCTGCCCGCGCAATTGCGCGACCACGGCCGCGTTCTCGCCCGGCAAGAAACCGGCGAACGGCGGCAGCGGGTCCCAGGCGAGGTCGAGGATCAGCTGCTTCATGTGCGGTAGAACGCGCTGGCGCGGTAGGACACCGCGGCGCGGCGCAGCGCGACGACCAGGATCGCGCTGACCGGCAGCGCCGTCAGCACGCCGACGAAGCCGAAAACATCGCCGAACGCCAGCAACGCCAGGATCACGGCGAGCGGGCTCAGGCCGATGCGCTCGCCGACCAGGCGCGGCGTCAGCACGAAACTTTCCAGCACCTGGCCCAGCGCGTAGACCGCCGCCACTTCGAACACGCCGCCCCAGCCGGCGAACTGGATCGCGGCCGACATCAGCGCGAGCACGAGGCCGGTGGTGTAGCCGAGGTACGGGATGAAGACGGCCAGGCCCGTGAACACGCCGATCGGCCAGGCGAGGTTGAGGCCCGTGAGCAGCAACGCCAGCGGGTAGAACAGCGCCATCGACGCCATGACCGCCCATTGGCCCTTCAGGTATTGGCGCAGCGTCGCGTCGCATTCGCCGAGGAACGACGACAGGACGGAACGCATCCTGACGGGCACCAGGCCCCACGCGCCGGCGCGAACGGCCTCGGCGTCGAGCATCAGGTAGAACACGAGCACCGGCACGAGCACCAGCAGGCCGACGATCGTCGCGAGCCAGCTGCCGCCGATGCGCGCCGAGCTGAGCAGCTTGGCGCCGAGCGCTTCCATGTTGCCGTCGAACGACTTCAGGATCCAATCCTTGGCGGTTCCGGTGTCGACGGGCACGCCCCAGCTCGCCAGCCGCGGCGCGATGACGTTGTTGAATTTGTCCAGCACCCCCGGCCATTGCTTGCCCAGCAGCGGCAGCAGCGTCGTGACGATCGGCACGAGCAGCACCACCAGCACGGCGACGGCCAGCATCGCCGCCAGGATCGTGATCGACGCGGCGAGCGCGCGCGGCAGCCCGCGCCGCTCGAGCATGCGCACGAGCGGCCAAAGCAGGTAAGCGGCCACCAGAGCCAGGACCACCGGCGTCAACGCCGGCCCCAGCAGCCACAGCAGCGATGCGGCGGCCGCGCCGAGTGCGAGCCAAGTCAGAGCGCGATGCTGTTCGGGGGTCAGGATCATGTCGGGGTGCGAACCTCGGGCGGGAGAACCGGGAAAGGCCGGCCGCGCGGGCCGCCGGGCGCGAGGGCATCCGGCAACGACCGCGGCGCGAGGAACGCCGGGGAAGCCCGTCGGCGTTGCTCAACCGCGCATTGTAAAACGCGCGGCGGCCGCCGCCCGGCAGCCGGGCCCGCGGCCATTCAGTGGCGCCGCGGGCG
>JBEVLR010000076.1:0-3297 GCA_040509075.1 Burkholderiaceae bacterium
GCGGAGCCGGATGTTCAAGGACGTCATTCCGACGTCACGAGACTGCCACTAAGATGGCGGGTTGGCGCCGGCTTGGGCAGAAGGCGCAATTCGACGACGCAGGAAGGCGATGAGGACATTCGAACAGCTTGCCGTGGCCCGGCTCCGCATGCAGGCGTGGTTGTGGACGCGGCGGGAACAGTCCCGCCAACGTCCGACGGCCGCCCGCCCGTTCCCCGCAGGCGCCCGGCGCAAGCTGCTGCTCGTCTCCCTGCCCGGCGCCATTCCCCAAAGCCAGATTTTCCCTTTCCATTTCTACAGGGGCACTTTGCGCGGGCGCTGGGGCTACGAACTGCGGGAAATCGGGCTGCAGTCGTTGATCGACGATCCGGGCGGCGCGCCGCGCGACGCGGACCTGGTCTTCTTCCAGTCGTGGATCGACAAGACGCCGATGCAGCTCAAGGAAATCGTCGGGTTGATCCGGCGCGAGAACCCGCGCGCGACGCTCGTGTTCCTCGATCCCTGCGCGCCGGCCGACCTGCGGTTCGCCGCGTCGATCGGATCGGACGTCGACTTCTACGTCAAGAAGCACGTGCTGCGCGACCGCGGCGCTTACGCGCGTCCGACGCGGGGCGACACGAACCTCAGCGACTGGTACGGCGCTCACTACGGCGAGGATCTTCCGCAGGTGCATTTCGCGCCGCCCGAAGGCTTCATGGACAAGCTCGTCGTCGGGCCGAGTTTCGTGACGGCGCCCTACATGCTCCCGCGCTTCGCCGCGGCGTCCGCGGCGCCGGGCGCCGCCGGCCGGACGTACGACCTGCACGCCCGGCTCGGCGGCATGGGCCAGCGCGACTGGTACGAGAAGATGCGGTCGGACGCGTTCGCGCAGGTGGCTCGCCTGGCCGGCAAGGCGGTGACCCCGCAGACGATGATCGGCAAGCGCGCCTACCTGCGCGAACTCGGCCGCTCGAAGATCTGTTTCAGCCCGTTCGGCTACGGCGAGGTGTGCTGGCGGGACTATGAAGCGGTCTACTGCGGCACGGCGCTGCTGAAACCCGACATGTCCCACATCGAGACATTCCCCGACGTCTTCATCGCCGGCGAGACGTACCTGCCGCTGCGTTGGGACTTCACGGATCTGGGCGGCGCGGTGGACCACCTGCTGTCGCGCGAGGCGTTGCGCCGGGAGCTGGTGGCCAACACCTACGAAATCGTCCACCGCTTCGCGCGCGGCACCGCGTTCGTCGACGGGCTCGAACGCATCTTCGCCGCCGCGGCCTGAGCGCCGTCCGGCCGAGGCGTCACTCGTAGACCTCGGCTTCCGGATCCGTCGCCTCGAGCTCATACGATGCGGCCAGCATCGCCAGGCGGCCGATCACGCCGTACATGTAGAAACGGTTCGGCGCGCTGATGCCGGGCTTCTCGCCCGGACGCGGCAAGTGGGAGCTCTCGGCGAACGCGAGCGGCACGAAGCTGGCGCCGGGCGCGTTCAGGTTCTCGTCGATGCCGCGCTCCGCGTGCATGCGGTAGAAGCCGCCGACGACGTAGCGATCGATCATGTAGACGACCGGCTCGGCGACCGCCTCGTTGACGCGCTCATAGGTCGGCACGCCTTCCTGGATGATCACCTCGGTGACTTGCCGGCCGTCCTTGACCACGCCCATCTTGTTGCGGGTGCGCCGGTTGACTTCGTCGAGTTCCTTCGCGTCGCGCACCGTCATCACGCCCATGCCGTAGGTGCCGTTGTCCGCCTTGACGACGGCGAACGGCTTCTCGTTGATGCCGTATTCCTTGTACTTGCGGCGGATCTTGGCGAGCAGCGCATCGACGTTCGCCTGGACGCAGTCCAGGCCCGTGCCTTCCGCCCAGTCCACCTGGCCGCAGTGCGAGTACATCGGATTGATCAGCCACGGATCCATGCCCAGCAGCTTCGCGAATTTCTTCGCGACTTCTTCGTAGCTTTGGAAATGGTTCGTCTTGCGCCGCACGGCCCAGCCCGCGTGCAGCGGCGGCAGCAGGTACTGTTCGTGCAGGTTCTCGAGGATCTTCGGCAGCCCGGCCGAGAGGTCGTTGTTCAGCAGCACCGTGCAGGGGTCGAAATCCTTCAGGCCCAGGCGGCGCGACGAGCGCTCGAGCGGTTCGACCGTCAACGAACTGCCGTCCGGCAGCGCGAGCGTCGTCGGTTCCGTGACGGCCGGGTCGAGCGAGCCCAGGCGCACGTTCAGCCCCGCGCTGGAAAAGATGCGCACCAGCTGTTTCACGTTCATCAGGTAGAACGAATTGCGGGTGTGGTTCTCCGGGATCAGCAGCAGGTTCTTCGCCTCGGGGCAGATCTTCTCGATCGCGGCCATCGCCGCCTGGATCGCCAGCGGCAGCATCGGCTCGGTCAGGTTGTTGAAGCCGCCGGGGAACAGGTTCGTGTCCACCGGCGCGAGCTTGTAGCCGGCGTTGCGGACGTCCACCGACGTGTAGAACGGTGGCGTGTGCTCCATCCATTCGAGCCGGAACCAGCGCTCGATGGCCGGCATCGACTCGAGGATGCGTTGCTCGAGCTCGTTGATCGGGCCGGTCAGTGCGGTGACGAGATGGGGAACCATGACGGGGGACGTCCTACGGAGGAGGCTGGGGAGATTTTAGGCGAGGGGTGTTTCCGGCAGGTGAGGCCGCGCCGGGCGGATGCAAGGGACGCAAGAAAAAAGGGCCGCCCTCGCGGGCAGCCCTCCGGCGCTGGATCGGCGGGCCGGCCGATCCGGTCCCCGCGCATCAATTGCTGTAGGCGGTTTCGCCGTGCGACGTGATGTCGAGGCCTTCGCGCTCGTCTTCTTCCGTCACGCGCAGGCCGATGGTCAGGTCGACCAGCTTGTACGCGATCAGGGAGACCACGCCCGACCAGGCGATGGTCACCCCGACGGCCTTGGCTTGGATCACGAATTGGTCCCACATGCCGTTGGAGCCCTGGGTCATCTGCACCCAGTCGGTGACCATGCCCGGGCCGCCGAGCGACTGGTTGTTCAGGACGCCGGTCAGCAGCGCGCCCACGACGCCGCAGACCCCGTGGACGCCGAACACGTCGAGCGAGTCGTCCTGGTTGAGCATCTTCTTGAGGCCCGTGCAGCCCCAGAGGCAGACCACACCGGCCGCGAGGCCGATCACGAACGCGCCGGGTACACCGACGTTCCCGGCAGCCGGCGTGATCGCGACGAGTCCGGCGACGGCGCCCGACGCGGCGCCCAGCATCGAGGCCTTGCCCTTCATCAGCGCCTCGCCGAGGCACCAGGCCAGCACCGCCGCCGCCGTGGCGGTGAAGGTGTTGAC
>JBEVLR010000077.1:0-4330 GCA_040509075.1 Burkholderiaceae bacterium
GCCGGCGCGGCGTCGGCGCCGGGCGCCGTGCTGCTGATAGGGCCGCAAGACCTGCGCACCGTGGGCCCGCGGGCGCATGCGTCGGGCCCGGTCGTCACGGGCTCCATCCAGCCCGAGCGCCGGGCCGACCTGCGCGCGGAAGTCTCCGCCGTGGTGCTGCAGGTGCTCAAGGAGAACGGCGAATCGGTGCGCCAGGGCGACCTGCTGGTTCGGCTGGACGACACGGCGATCCGCGACAGCCTGCAGGCGGCCGAGGAAACCGCCCGCGCGGCGACGCGGGCGTTCGACCAGTCGCAACGCCAGCACGCCCGCATCAAGACGCTGCAGGCCCAGGGCATGAGCTCGCAGCAGGCGCTCGACGACGCCGAGATGCGCCTGGACCGCGCGCGCCGCGACCGCGCCGCCGCCGATTCGGGCGCGGTGGCCGCGCGCCAGCAGCGCCCGCGCACCGTGGTGGGGGCGCCGTTCGACGGCGTCGACAGCGACCGCCAGGTGTCCGCGGGCGACACCGCGGCCGTCGGCAAGGAATTGCTGAAGGTGATCGATCCGGCCAGCATGCGCTTCGAAGGCCTGGTCTCTGCCGACCGCATGGGCGACATCGCGGTCGGCCGGAAGGTGATGTTCCGCGTCAACGGGTTCGACGACACGGAGTTCACGGGCAAGGTGCGTCGCGTCGACGCGGCCGCCGACGCGACGACGCGCCAGGTCGCCGTCATCGTCGAATTCGCGCCCGGCACCGCGCCGAAGATCGCCGGCCTGTACGCCGAGGGCCGGATCGCCGCGGGCGCGGCCACGGCGCTGACGCTGCCCGAAGGCGCGGTGGTCAAGGAGGGCGACAACGCGTATGTCTGGACGCTCAAGTCCGGCCGCCTCCTCAAGGCGCCGGTGACGCTCGGCGAGCGCGACGCCCGCCACGGGGAGGTGGTGATCGCGGCCGGCGTCGCGGCCGGCGACCGCGTGCTGCGCGCGCCCCAGCCGACGCTGGTGAGCGGGCAGCGCGCCGAACTGCTCGCGCCGCCGGCGCCGGCCGCCTCCGTCGCGCCCGGCGCCTGAGGACGGGAGCGCCGCATGTTCCTGTCCGATTTCAGCATCAAGCGGCCGATCGCCGCCGTCGTCGTCATCATCATGCTGATGGGCCTGGGCCTGATCGCGATGACGAAGCTGCGCGTCAACCAGATCCCCGACGTCGCGCCTCCGGTGCTGGTCGTCGGCGTGACCTATCCCGGGGCGTCCCCGGACACCGTCGAGCGCGAGGTCGTCAACCGGATCGAGCGCGCGCTGCAGGGCATCGAGGGCGTCGACCAGGCGCGCTCGCATTCGACGGCGAGCGAAGGCTACGCGCAGTTCGTGCTGGTGTTCGAGTTCCGCAAGGACCTGTCCCAGGCGTCGGACGAGGTGCGCAACGCGATCGGCACCGTGCGCTACAAGCTGCCCACCGAGATCCGCGAGCCGGTGCTCACGCGCGTCGATCCGGCCGCCGAGCCGATCATGCAGCTCGCGCTGTCGTCGGCCGCCCAAAGCCATGCCGAGATCTCGCGCCTGGCCGAGGACCGGCTCGCGGACCGCTTCCGCGCCATCCCCGGCGTCGCGGTCGTCAACGTCAACGGCGCCCTCAAGCGCGAGCTCAGCGTGCTGCTGCACGCGCAGAAGCTGCGCGAGTTCGGGGTGTCGGCCGCCGACGTCGTCAACGCGTTGCGCGCGCAGAACGCCACCGCGCCGGTCGGCAAGGTGCGCGGCGCGCTGGAAGACCAGAGCATCCGGCTCGTCGGCCGCATCGAATCGCCGGCCGAATTCAACCAGATGCTGATCAAGCGCAACGGCGCCGGCCCGGTGCGGCTCGGCCAGGTGGCCACCGTGCGGGACGGCTTCGCCGAGATGGACGGCTACAACGAGCGCGACAACAAGCTCAACGTCGGCCTGTCGATCACGCGCACCCGCGACGCGAGCACGGTCGGCGTCGCCCGGCAGGTGCGCGAGCTCGTCGCCGTCGTCAACGCCGAGCAGGCCGGCAAGGCCCGGCTCGACATCACCGAAGACGGCGGCAGCAACGCGCAGGACAGCCTGGACAACGTGGTCCACGCGCTGTTCTTCGGCGCCGGCCTGACGGTGCTGGTCGTCTACGTGTTCCTGAACTCCTGGCGTTCGACGCTGATCACGGCGTTGAGCCTGCCGACCTCGGTCGTCACCGCGTTCATCGCGGTCTGGCTGTGCGGCTTCACGCTGAACTTCATGAGCCTGCTCGGGCTGTCGCTGGCCATCGGCGTGCTGATCGACGACGCGATCGTGGTGCGCGAGAACATCGTGCGCCACATGCAGCGCGGCGAAGACCGGCGGACGGCGGCCTTGAACGGCACGGCCGAGATCGGGCTGGCCGTGGCGGCGACGACGTTCTCGATCGTGGCCGTGTTCGCCCCGGTGGCGTTCATCCCGGGCATGACGGGCGAATGGTTCAGGCCGTTCGGGCTGACGGTCGTCGCCTCGGTGATCGTCAGCCTGTTCATCTCGTTCACGCTCGATCCGATGCTGTCGGCCTACTGGGGCGATCCGGCCGGCCCGCACGGCGCGCCGCGCGGCGCCGTCGGCCGCGCGCTGCAGCGCTTCAACGACTGGTTCGACGCTCAGGCCGACCTCTACGGCCGCTTGATCGGATGGGCCCTGCGCCACCGCTGGAAGATGGGCTGCACGGCCTTCCTCAGCTTCGCGCTGGCGATCGGGCTGCAAGCCGTCTTCGGCGGTTCGGAATTCCTGCCGAAAGCCGACGCCGGCACCATCGCGGTCGACGTCCGCATGCCTCCCAGCAGCAGCCTCGAGTACGCGCGCATGAAGGCCGAGCAGGTGGTCGACCAGGCGCGCCTGCTGCCCGAATTCCTGACCGGGAGCGGCGACATCCATGCCGACGCGAGCCGCCTCTACATCGACATCGGCAAGAGCACGAAGCGCAAGCGCAGCGCCGAGCGGGTCGCCGCCGACCTGCGCGGCCGCATCGCGCGCCTGGTGGGCGCCGAGACCACGGTGCTCGACGACCTGAACAACGGCGCCGACAAGCCCGTGCAGATCCGGTTCTACGGCACCGATTCGCGCCAGCTGCTCGCGATCACGTCGAACTTCATGGACAAGCTGCGCCGGGTCGAGGGCGCGGTCGACGTCGGGCTGTCCGACCAGGAACCCCAGCAGGAGCTGCGCATCGACCTCGACCGCGGCCTGGCCAACGCGATGGGCATCTCGATCAACGACGCGGCGCAGACGCTGCGCGTCGCGTTCGCCGGCGTCGAGGCCGGCGATTGGATCGATCCGACCGGCGAGGCCCGGGACGTCTCGGTCCGGCTCGCGCCCGAAGAGCGGGTCGACGCCGGCAACATCGAGCGCTTGCCGATCGCCGTCGCCGGCACCGACCGCATGGTGCCGCTGGAGCAGATCGCCGACATCACGATGGGCAAGGCCCCGTCCAAGATACAGCACGCCGACGGCAAGCGCATGGTGGTGGTCGCGGCCAACGCGCAGGGCCGCTCGTCGGGCGAAGTGACCGCCGACGCGCTGAAGCTCGCCGAGGCGATCCCGTTCCCGCCGGGCTTCGGCATCCAGCTCGCCGGTTCGGCGCGCGACCAGCAGGAAGTGTTCGCCAACCTGGGCCTGGCGCTGGCGTCGGGGGTGGCGCTGATGTATCTCGTGCTGGTGATCCAGTTCGGCTCGTTCACCGCGCCGGTCCCGGTGATGATCTCCCTGCCGCTGAGCCTGATCGGCGTCGTGGTCGCGCTCGTGCTGACCCGCGGCACGCTGAACTTGATGAGCCTCATCGGCGTGATCATGCTGATGGGGCTGGTCGCCAAGAACGCGATCCTGCTGCTCGACGCCGCGCGCGCCGAGGAACGCGGGGGCGCGGGCCGCCGGGAAGCGCTGATGCGCGCCGGCCGCAAGCGGCTGCGCCCGATCCTGATGACCACGTTCGCGCTCATCGCCGGCATGCTGCCCGTGGCGATCGGCGTGGGCGAGGGGGGCGAGTTCTACAGCCCGATGGCGATCACGATCATCGGCGGCACGATCACGTCGACGCTGCTGACCCTGCTGGTCATCCCTTGCTTCTACGACAGCATCGAGCAGATGCGCGCGCACGTCGGCGAGAAGTTCCGCCGACGCCTGCCGCGCTGGACGCCGGCCGGCGCGCTCGTCCTGGGCCTCGCCGAGTTCGTCGCGTTCCTGACGACGCTGCGCTTCTTCTGGCGCCTGCTGCGCGCCGCGGCCGGCCGGCCGGCCGGCGGACTCTGGCGCGACCGGCCGCCGATGCCGATGTGGCGGCCGCCGCGGCCGCGCCGCGCCGGCGACTGAACGGCCC
>JBEVLR010000078.1:0-3622 GCA_040509075.1 Burkholderiaceae bacterium
CGCGGCGATCGCCGCGGTCACGCCCGGCACGACCTCGCATCCGATGCCGGCGGCGGCCAGCGCGTCGAGTTCTTCGTCGAGGCGGCCGAACACGCTCGGATCCCCCCCTTTGAGCCGCACCACCACGGCGCCCAGCCGCGCATGCTGCACCAGCAACGCGTTGATGCGCGCCTGCGCCGTCGAGTCGCAGAAACCGCGCTTGCCGACGTCGATCCAATCGGCGCCGGGATTCAGGTCGCGCAGGGAGGCGTCCACCAGCGCGTCGTGAAGCACGACGGTGGCGCGCGCCAGCGCCCGCGCGCCGCGCAGCGTGATCAGGTCGGCGGATCCGGGGCCGGCGCCCACGATGGTCACTTGGGTCATGATGGAATCGGCGGTGGGTGGCGCGGGGTGGCCGCGAACGGCGCCGGCGTTCGACCCGTCGAGGCGGGACGGATCGGCTGACGGCTCAAGACGCGACGGCGTCGGACTTCTTCGTCGAATGGAGGCCGCATTCCTTGGCGGTTTCGTCTTCCCACCACCAACGCCCCGCACGGAAATCTTCGCCGACGGCGATCGCGCGGGTGCATGGCGCGCAGCCGATGCTGGGCATGAATTCATCGTGCAGCGGGTTGTAAGGCACCTCGTGCAGCGCAATGTAATGCCAGACCTCGCCCCAGGTCCAATCCGCGAGCGGGCTGAGCTTGGCGCGTCCATCGGAGCCGATCTCGATCGGCGCCACGTCGGCGCGGTCGCTCGAATGCTCGCGGCGCAGGCCCGTGATCCACGCGCGCCGGCCTTCCAGCAAGCGGCCCAGCGGCTCCATCTTGCGCAGCCGGCAACAGGCCTTGCGCAGTTCGACGCTGCGGCGCATCGCGTCGGCGCCTTGGCCCTGCACGAAGCGGACGACCTGTTGCGCTTGCGGGCGGCAGATCTCCACGTGGCGGCCATAACGCCTTTCGATGCGGGGTATCAGCGCGAGGGTCTCGGCGTGCAGCCGACCCGTATCGAGCGTGCCGATCGCGATGTCCAGGCCGAGGCGCACGATGAGGTCGGTGATCACCATGTCTTCGGCGCCGAGGCTGGTCGTCTGGACGATGCGACCCGCGTGCTCCTGCGCGGCCGCCTCCAGCAGACGGGTCGCCTGGTCGAGCTTGGCCGGGAAATCCGCGCCGGCATTCGCGTAGAGCGCGATGGCGGTGGCGTCCGCCGGAGCGCCGCGGGACGGGAGCGGCGGCGTTTCGCAGAGGGCCGCATCGTCCATGCCGGCGCTGCCGGGCCTTCGGACGCGCTCGTTCGACGAAGAGGCGCGGAAAGCGCTCCGGGGGGCGTCCATTCAGACCGCCTCGCGGGCGAAGCGCGGCTTCGGTTCCAGCACGTCGCCCTGGTAATGGCCCGCGAAGAAGGTGAGCGCGCGTTCGGCGGACGACCGGCGCTGGCCTTCCTTCAGCAGCGCGGCGTCGAAGCCGGTGCGCCGCAGCAGCGGCGCCATGTCGACGAGCACGTCGCCGGTCGCGCGCACCTCGCCGCCGAAGCGCAGGCGCGCACGCAGCGCGTGAGCCTGCGAATAGGCGCGGCCGTCGACCCATTTCGGGAATTCGAGCGCGATCAGCCCGAACCGCGGCAGGTCGGCCGCCAGGTCTTCGACGTCGATGGTGTTTTCCAGCGCGATGCCGACGGGCACGTCGTGCGGCCAGCCGCGGCGCACGGCCTGCCATTGCGCCCGGGTCAGCAGCCGGTGCGGGGCGGGGAAAGGCGTTTCGACGTCGGGCAAGGTTTGCCAGGGGTCGGTCGCGCGATCGATGAATTTCATGGCCGTGCCCCAAAGTCATGCCGCGATGGCGGTTTCGCGACGCATCCTGTCGGCCGCCTCTCGGAACGGCGCGATGCCGATGCGGCGCGCGGTCTCGACGAAGGGCTCGTCGGCGGCGCGCCGGTCGCGATAGATCTCGATCAGCGCCTGGATCACGCCGGGCACCTCGTCGGCCGCGAACGACGGGCCGATCACTTTGCCCGCGACGGCGGCGCCGCTCTGGATGCTGCCATCGGATCCGGCGACGCTCACCTGGTACCACTCGGCGCCGTCCTTGTCGATGCCGAGGATGCCGATGTGGCCGGTGTGATGGTGCCCGCACGAGTTCATGCAGCCGCTGATGTGCAGGTCGATGTCGCCGAGGTCGAGCAACGCGTCGAGATCGTCGAACTGTTCGGTGATCGCGGCGGCGATCGGCAGCGAGCGGGCGTTGGCCAAGGCGCACAGGTCGCCGCCGGGGCACGCGACCATGTCGGTCAGCAGCCCGATGTTCGGCGTCGCGAAGCCGGCGTCCTTCGCCGCATGCCACAAGGCGCGCAGATCGGCTTCGCGCACCCACGGCAACAGCAGGTTCTGGTCGTGCGAGACGCGCAGCTCGCCCAGCGAATACCGATCGGCGAGGGTGGCGGCGGCCTCCAGCTGCGCGGACGTGACGTCGCCCGGCGGCAGGCCGGCCCGCTTCAGCGACAGCGTGACCGCACGGTAGCCCTCGAGCTGGTGCGCGTGCACGTTGCGGTCAAGCCAACGCAGGAAGGGCACTGGCGCGGCGCCGGTGCGGTTCGGATCGAAGCCGCCGATGGCCGGACGGATCCTGTCGGGACGCGCGAAGAACGCGCTGACCCGGTCGAGCTCCGCCTGCGGGATGAGATGCGCGGCGCCGCCGACGTCTTCGGCCAGGATCTTGCGGAATTCGTCGTTGACTTGGTCGAAGAACTTCTGTCCTTCGGCCTTCACGAGGATCTTGATGCGCGCCTTGTAGGCATTGTCCCGGCGTCCGAAGCGGTTGTAGATCCGCACCACGGCTTCGATGTAGACGAGGATCTGGTTCCACGGCACGAATTCGGAGGCGACCGACCCCGTGATCGGCGTGCGGCCCATGCCCCCGCCGACCAGCACCTTGAAGCCGACGCCGCCGGATTCGTCCCGGCGAAGCTGGAGGCCGATGTCGTGCCATGCGATGGCGGCGCGATCTTCGAGCGCGCCGTTCACCGCGATCTTGAACTTGCGCGGCAGGAAGGCGAATTCCGGCTGCAGCGTGCTCCACTGGCGCAGGATTTCGCAATAAGGCCGCGGGTCGACGATCTCATCGGGCGCGATGCCGGCCATCACGTCGGTCGTGATGTTGCGGATGCAGTTGCCGGATGTCTGGATGCCGTGCATGTCGGCGTCCGCCAGCAAATCCATCGCATCAGCGGCTTTTTCGATCGGAATCCAATTGAATTGCGCGTTCTGACGCGTCGTGAAATGCACGAAGCCGCGATCGAGTTCGTGCGCGATGCGGCCGAGTTGGCGCAATTGGCGGCTGGCGACCTCTCCATATGGGATCGCCACGCGGAGCATCGGCGCATGGCGTTGGATGTACCAGCCGTTCTGCAGCCGCAACGGGCGAAAATCTTCATCGGCAAGTTCGCCGGCGAGGTTGCGCTCGAGCTGATCGCGGAACTGCGCTGCTCGGGCACGCACGAACTGACGGTCGAATTCGGTGTATTGGTACATCGTGTTGGTTGCAGCGAACGAGACCGCTTTCTCTGGTGAAAAGCAATGTAGCGAAGCTTTTTAATAACTTGAACAACATTTTTTATATGAAATAATGTCTAAAAGTAATAAATA
>JBEVLR010000079.1:0-7522 GCA_040509075.1 Burkholderiaceae bacterium
AGTAGACATCACAGACTTGAAATTCGCAAAAAATCTTGTGGCGATGGAGGGAAAAATCATCGCGCAAAAAAATAGGTATTTCGATGATGGGGAGGTGGCCGCACTCGTCAATGAATATCGTTTTAACCCCTTCAAGGAATTTGGAAAGTCATCCGGCGAAATACCGGACATTGATGAGTTGATCAAGCGAACCCCGACATCTGCCATTAATCGGTGGAATTTCCAGCTCGGCCTCAAGAAGCCGTCCATGGAAAAAGCAATGTATAAAGCGGCCAGGCAAAAAGGTCGGCAGATTCCGAACAGCAATGCAGCATTCAACTTGGCCGGCTACATCGGGGTTCCTCTTGGCGCAGCCTTCAAGGAGACGAACCCTTGGGGAGTGTTCGCGGCCAATCTCGGCATCACGCTCATACAGCCTTACCTTACAGCACCCGCCCAGCAGATGATTGTGGCTGCTCTGGACGTTTACCAGCAGAAGAAAGCGCCGTCGATACAGCTGGACAAGACGGCCATCAATTCCAAGAATGCGTTGCGCCAGTGGGGCTCTAAGGCGATAAGAGAATCTGCGAACGTCGCCCGGGAAACTCAAGCAGTCATTGATTGCCATCGAACCATTGCCGAGGCGCACGGTATTGCGTGGCCTGGTGACGAGCATGTCACTTTGGATCTTTTGAATCACGTCAAGGCGACGGCCGATGGTGACCAGAAGAGGCTGATCAGGTTACGGGTCAGAACGTATGCCAAATCCTTTACGGCAATGGCTCAGGCGGTCGTCGAAATTCAAAGTGGCAAAGGCCAACATCGACGGCAGAGCAGGTCCACGCGCGCACAAATTCCGGCGCGCACGGGCCGGGCCGCCAGTGCTTTTGCCAAGACCGGGGTCAGACATTACTATACTAATCAATTGAAAGAAAGCGGCAAATCACTCAACGATCTTCTTAAAGACAGCCATTGGTATACCCCTGCACAAAAAGCCGGAATGGTTGGTGCAGGGGTGGCCGGAGCCTTTCAATTCGCTTCCCGAATAACGGCAGGCTGGGACGAGGTGAGAGCGATCAAGGAAGAGAACATGCTCAACTTCCATCTTGCCGACATATTCACCGCAGAGGGACATGCCGCTTGGAGAAGAGGAGAAGATATCCTTCCGGAACACATTGATGGTAAAAAGTTTCGGGCTTTGCTTGCTTTTCCAGAAGAAAAGATATGTTCACGCGTCGAAAAAATCATCGGTCTCTGGAAAAAAGCCGAGGAGGCCAAACAAGCCAGGCATCCGGTCGGCAGCGACCTCGAAGCGGCAGGCAATCGCAAGATTGCCGATTATGAAGATGATCTGCGCATACTCAAGAGCGGAAAAGTCTCAGAATTCCTGAAAGAAGAGAAAAACGGCAGCGAAGCAAAGAAGCTGCTATTGAAGGCAATGGGAAATTGGGCAATGGGTTATGTTCTCACCGAAGGCTGGGAAAACTTGACATGGCAAAAGCTTTCTGAACAGGTCAGTCAGCGCAACGGCGTCCAATTGGAAATGATCGCTGGGGGAAACATCGCCGCGATAACTGCCGGCCCGCTCATCACCGCCATTCTTGGCGGCACGGACAACATCAGTTTGGGAGGGCAATATGGCATCGCCACTGCCAGCACGACGTTTGGGTTCATTTCAGCGACGACTCAAAGCATGGTCGTCGACCAGAAGGAATATCGGCGCTCCAATAATGAGGATGTCGGGTTCTTCAAGCAAACTGGCCTGAGCATCGGAGCGCCTGTTGTCGACGGCATCGATCGGAAAAGGGGCAAGCAGGGGCTCAAAGCGGCAAAGAAATTGATCGAACCCCGGCATGGCCTCCTCGCGCCCTTGCGCAACGAAGCGTTCAACGATCCAGAATTTGAATAGATCGGCGAATGAAATCGCCTTGCCATCAATATCGGCGACTGGAAGGGTGATTCAGCTTTTCCCTTCTGGTCCCGATACGACGGCAACCCGGCCGATCACAACTCGGCGTGCAGCTCCTGAAGCGACACCACCGTGATGTCGTCATCGTGCTTCAGCGCCTCCGTGGCCGCTTCGCAACCGGCCATCGTCGTGTAATACGTGATGCGGTTGGCGATGGCGGCCGTGCGGATGTAGCGTGAATCGGCGATCGCCGTGCGGGTCTCGTCCACCGTGGTGAAGACCAGCTGCACGTCGCCGGCCTTGATCATGTCGGCGATGTGCGGCCGGCCGTCCTTGATCTTGTTGCACAGCTTGACGGGGATGCCCGCCTCGGCGATGGCCGCCGCCGTCCCCTTGGTAGCCGACAGCGTGAAGCCGAGGCCGACGAGATCGCCGGCGACCTTGACGGTGCGCGCCTTGTCGGCGTTCTTGACCGTCAGCACCACGTTGCCGCGGGTCGGCAGCTTCGAGCCGGCGCCGAGCTGGCTCTTCAGCATCGCTTCGGCGAACGTGCGGCCGACGCCCATCACTTCTCCCGTCGACCGCATCTCGGGCCCGAGCACCGGGTCGACGCCGGGGAATTTGTTGAACGGGAACACCGCCTCCTTGACGGTGAAGTACGGCGGCACGGTCTCCACCGGCGGCTTGCCGTGCAGGCCGATCTGGTCGGCGAGCTTCGTGCCCGCCATGCAGCGCGCGGCGATCTTCGCGAGCGCCTGGCCGGTCGCTTTCGAGACGTACGGCACCGTGCGCGACGCGCGCGGGTTCACTTCCAGCACGTAGACGACGGCATCCCCGCCTTCGCCCTGGATCGCGAACTGGACGTTCATCAAGCCGACGACCTTGAGCGCGCGGGCCATCAGCGCCGTCTGCCGGCGCAGCTCGTCCTGCATCGCGGGCGACAGCGAATACGGCGGCAGCGAACATGCCGAATCGCCGGAATGCACGCCCGCCTGCTCGATGTGCTCCATGATGCCGCCGATCATCACGCCTTCGCCGTCGCTGATGCAGTCGACGTCGACCTCGATCGCATCGTCGAGGAAGCGGTCGAGCAGCACCGGCGACTTGTCGCTGACCTTCACGGCCTCGCGCATGTAGCGTTCGAGGTCTTTGTCGCCGTGAACGATCTCCATCGCGCGGCCGCCGAGCACGTAGCTCGGACGCACGACCAGCGGAGAGCCGATTTCCTGCGCCAGCGCCAGCGCGGCCTCCTCGGTGCGCGCGGTGCGGTTGGGCGGCTGCTTCAGCTCGAGCCTGTGCAGCAGCTGCTGGAAGCGCTCGCGGTCTTCGGCGATGTCGATCGAGTCGGGCGTGGTGCCGATGATGGGCACGCCGTAGGATTCGAGATCGAGCGCGAGCTTCAGCGGCGTCTGGCCGCCGTATTGCACGATCACGCCGTGCGGCTTCTCGACGTCGATGATCTCCAGCACGTCTTCGAGCGTCACCGGCTCGAAGTACAGGCGGTCCGACGTGTCGTAGTCGGTCGAGACCGTCTCGGGGTTGCAGTTGACCATGATGGTCTCGTAGCCGTCTTCCCGCATCGCGAGCGCGGCGTGCACGCAGCAATAGTCGAACTCGATGCCTTGGCCGATCCGGTTCGGCCCTCCGCCCAGCACCATGATCTTCTTCCGGCCGGTCGGCTCGGCTTCGCTCTCGCCGTCCACGTTCTCGTAGCAAGAGTACATGTACGCGGTTTGCGTCGCGAATTCCGCCGCGCAGGTGTCGACGCGCTTGTAGACCGGGCGCACCCCGAGCGCGTGGCGCGCCTTGCGCAGCTCGTGCTGGTTGCTGCCCATCAGCTGGCCGAGCCGCTTGTCGGAGAAGCCTTTCTGCTTCACGTAGCGCAGCTCGGCGGCGGACAGCGAGGCGACGGCGCGGCCGCGCAGCCGCCCCTCGGTCTTCACCAAGTCCTCGATCTGCGCGAGGAACCACGGATCGATGGAAGTTTCCTCGAAGACCTCTTCCAGCGACATGCCGATGCGGAACGCATCGCCGACGAACAGGATGCGTTCAGGGCCCGCGTTCGCGATTTCCTCGACGATCTCCTCGCGATCGCTCTGCCTGCACGATGTGCGCTCGCTCAATCCGTCGATGCCGGTTTCGAGGCCGCGCAGCGCCTTCTGGAAGCTTTCCTGGAACGTGCGGCCCATCGCCATCACCTCGCCGACCGATTTCATCTGCGTGGTCAGGCGCGGATCGGCCTCGCGGAACTTCTCGAACGCGAAACGCGGGATCTTGGTGACGACATAGTCGATCGACGGCTCGAACGAAGCCGGGGTCGCGCCGCCGGTGATGTCGTTGCGCAGCTCGTCGAGCGTATAGCCGATGGCCAGCTTCGCGGCGATCTTCGCGATGGGGAAACCGGTGGCCTTCGACGCGAGCGCGGACGAACGCGACACGCGCGGGTTCATCTCGATGACCACCATGCGGCCATCGTCCGGGTTGATCGAGAACTGCACGTTCGAGCCGCCGGTGTCGACGCCGATCTCGCGCAGGATCGCGACGGAGGCGTTGCGCATCAGCTGGTATTCCTTGTCGCTGAGCGTCTGGGCGGGCGCGACCGTGATCGAGTCGCCGGTGTGGATGCCCATCGGGTCGAGGTTCTCGATCGAGCAGATGATGATGCAGTTGTCCGCCTTGTCGCGGACCACCTCCATCTCGTACTCCTTCCAGCCGATCAAGGATTCCTCGATCAGGAGCTCGTTGGTCGGCGAAAGGTCGAGGCCGCGCTTGCAGATCTGTTCGAATTCTTCCGGGTTGTAGGCGATGCCGCCGCCGCTCCCGCCGAGCGTGAACGATGGACGGATGACCATCGGGAAGCCGCCGCCCCCGATCTCGGCGGTGATGCGCTTTTGCACGCTCCAAGCCTCTTCCATCGAATGCGCGATGCCGGACTTGGCGGAGCCGAGGCCGATCTTGGTCATCGCGTCCTTGAACTTCAGGCGGTCTTCCGCCTTCTCGATCGCGTGCTCGTTGGCCCCGATCATCTCGACGCCGTGCTTGGCCAGCACGCCGTGCTTGTGCAGCTCGAGGGCGCAGTTGAGCGCGGTTTGGCCGCCCATCGTGGGCAGGATCGCGTCGGGGCGTTCCTTCTCGATGATCTTCTCGACGACCTGCCACGTGATCGGCTCGATGTAGGTCACGTCCGCCGTGTTCGGGTCGGTCATGATCGTCGCCGGATTCGAGTTCACGAGGACGACCTTGTAGCCCTCCTCGCGCAGGGCCTTGCAGGCCTGGGCTCCAGAGTAGTCGAACTCGCAGGCTTGGCCGATGATGATCGGGCCGGCCCCGATGATGAGGACGGACTGGATGTCTGTGCGCTTGGGCATTCTGACTTTCGCTTCTCGGGTCAGGACTTCGTCGCTTGCATCGAGGCGATGAAGCGATCGAACAGGTAGGCGATGTCGTGCGGGCCGGGCGACGCCTCGGGGTGGCCCTGGAAGCAGAACGCCGGCTTGTCGGTGCGCGCGAGGCCCTGCAGCGTGCCATCGAACAGCGACACGTGCGTCGGCACAAGATTGGCGGGCAGCGTGGCGGGATCGACCGCGAAACCGTGGTTCTGGCTCGTGATCGACACGCGGCCGGACGCGCTCTCCTTGACCGGATGGTTCGCGCCGTGGTGGCCGAACTTCATCTTGAACGTCTTGGCTCCCGAGGCGAGCGCCATGATTTGATGGCCGAGGCAGATGCCGAAGGTCGGCAGCCCCGTCTCGATGATCGTGCGCGTGGCGTCGATCGCATAGTCGCACGGCTGCGGATCGCCCGGGCCGTTCGACAGGAAGACGCCGTCCGGCCGCATCGCCAGCGCGTCGGCTGCCGGCGTCCCGGCCGGCACGACGCTGACGCGGCAGCCGCGCTCCGCGAGCATGCGCAGGATGTTGAATTTCACGCCGTAGTCGTACGCGACGACGTGGAAGCGCGGCGAAGCCAGCCGGCCGTAGCCCTGGCCGAGCTTCCATTCGGTCTGCGTCCACTCATAGGCTTTCGCGCACGAGACGACCCGGGCCAGGTCCAGGCCGGCCATCGATGGGGCGCCGCGCGCGGCATCGACCGCGCCGGCGCGGTCCGCGGCGGTGACGTCGTGGCCGACCGGGAAGGCGACGATGCAGCCGTTCTGCGCGCCGTTCGTGCGCAGGATGCGGGTCAGCCGACGGGTGTCGATCCCGGCGATCGCGACGGCGCCTTCGCGGGCCAGGTAAGCGTCGAGCGACATCGATTCGCGGAAATTGGACAAGCGCAGGGGCAAGTCCTTGATGATCAGGCCGGCGGCATGGATCTTCGACCCCTCGACGTCCTCGAGGTTGACGCCGTAATTGCCGATGTGCGGATACGTGAGCGTCACGATCTGCCGGCAGTAGCTCGGGTCGGTGAGGATTTCCTGGTAGCCGGTGAGCGCGGTGTTGAACACCACTTCGCCGACGGTGCGGCCAGGGGCCCCGATCGAGGTGCCGGAGAAGACCGTGCCGTCTGCGAGTGCAAGGATTGCGGGGGGCAGGACAGGCAGCAAAGGAAACTCCGGAGGTGCGATGCCCAGTTCCGCGAGACTTCCGCCACATGGGCGGTCGCTATTGAAATCGCGCTGTTGAAATCGACCGATGCGAGGTGGAAATTCGAACTGCGGCAGACGGCAACCGGAGAGAGTCGCTCCGTCGGTTCGCTGGGCTTTAATTGCGGGTAAACCTGTAAATTGTAGCCTGAAGGGCCTTTCATGTCACGTTTTCGGCATCGCCGAAAGCGCCTACGGTTCGCGCCCTCGGCCTCGGCCAGCCGAGGTACGGAACTAGAATGGCGCAACCGTCTCCAACAGACGGGTTTCCCCAAAGAATGGAGTGTCTCTCATGGAACGCAACGTGCAACGCCTCGACAGCCTGGCCGGCGGGTCGGTCTACGACGTCGGTCAGCACCGTGTGCTGCGCAACACTTACTGGCTGCTCGCGCTGTCGATGCTGCCCACGGTGCTCGGCGCCTGGATCGGCGTGCAGACGGGAATCGTCTCGCACATGTCGCCCGGGCTGTCGATGATCGTGTTCCTGGCTGGCGCCTACGGGTTGATGTTCGCGGTCAACGCCACCAAGAATTCGTCCACCGGCGTCTTCATGCTGCTCGGCTTCACGTTCTTCATGGGCTTGATGATGTCGCGCCTGCTGGGCGCGGTGCTGGGCGGCTACAGCAACGGCGCGGGCCTGATCATGACCGCGTTCGCCGGCACCGCGGGCGTATTCTTCGGCATGGCGACGCTGGCCACCGTGATCAAACGCGATCTGTCGGGCCTGTCGAGATTCCTGATGGTCGGGGCGCTGATCGTGATCGTCGCCAGCGTGATCAACCTGTTCGTGCAATCGACGGCCGCGATGTTGGCCATCTCGTGCGGCGTGATGGCGATCTTCTCGCTCTACATCATGATCGACGTGAAGCGCGTGCTCGACGGTGGCGAGACGAACTACGTCATGGCCACATTGAGCATCTACCTCGACTTGTACAACGTGTTCCAGTCGCTGCTGATCCTGCTGACCTCGCTGAGCGGCGAACGTCGCTGACGCGGCGGTCGGCTTCCGGCGGAAGAACGGCGACCGCGGGCGCCGTTCTTCTTTTCCG
>JBEVLR010000080.1:0-6911 GCA_040509075.1 Burkholderiaceae bacterium
TCCACGGCCGCACGCGCGAGCAGGGCTACAAGGGCTTCGCCGAATACGACACCATCGCCGCGGTGAAGGCCGCGCTGCGCATCCCGGTCGTCGCCAACGGCGACATCGATTCGCCGCGCAAGGCGCTCGCGGTGCTGCGGGCCACCGGCGCCGACGCGCTGATGGTGGGCCGCGCGGCGCAGGGCCGCCCGTGGATCTTCCGCGAGATCGCGCATCATCTGGAAACGGGCGGGCTGCTCGCGCCGCCGGCCACGCGCGACGTCGCGCGCTGGCTGACCCAGCACCTCCACGACCACTACGGCCTGTACGGCGAAGAGCTGGGCGTGCGGACCGCCCGCAAGCACATCGGCTGGGCGGTGCACGGGCTGCCGGGCGGCCCCGAATTCCGCGCGGTGATGAACACGCACGCCGACTGCCGCACGCAGATGGCCGGCGTGATGGATTACTTCGAGCGGCTCGCCGACCGGTTCGCGCTGTGGCCGGCCGCCAACGAAGGCCGGATCATGCGGGAAGCCTGAGAACCGGCGGGCGGGCGCGAGCTTGATTGGAAAAGACCGACGAGAGCGATGAGCAAGAAACAGATCGAAGCCTGCGTCCGGGAGACGCTGGAACAGTATTTCAAGGACCTGCACGGCGCCGAGCCGCATTCCATGCACGAAATGTTCCTCGGCACGGTCGAGAAACCGTTGCTGGACGTGGTGCTGCGGCACGCCGACGGGAACCAGAGCAAGGCCGCGGAATGGCTGGGCATCAATCGCAACACGCTGCGCCGCAAGCTGCTCGAGCACCGGCTCCTGGACCAATAACGCTTCATTCGCCTCAAGCCATGCCAATCACCGCCCTGCTTTCCGTGTCCGACAAGACCGGCATCGTCGATTTCGCCCGCGCCCTGCACGACCACGGCGTGCGGCTGCTGTCCACCGGCGGCACGGCCAAGCTGCTGGCCGACCACGGCCTGCCCGTCGCTGAAGTCGCCGAGGTCACCGGCTTCCCCGAAATGCTCGACGGCCGCGTGAAGACGCTGCATCCGCGCATCCACGGCGGGCTGCTGGCGCGCCGCGACGTGCCCGAGCACATGGCGGCGCTGGAGGAACACGGCATCGGCGCGATCGACCTGCTCGTCGTCAACCTGTACCCGTTCGCCGAGGCCACCGCGCGCGCCGGCTGCACGCTCGGGGACGCGATCGAGAACATCGACATCGGCGGCCCCGCGATGCTGCGCGCGGCGGCCAAGAATTGGCAGGACGTGGCGGTCGTGATCGATCCGTCCGACTATCCGCAGGTGCTGTCCGAGCTGCGCGGCGGCGCGCTGCGGCGGGAAACCAAGTTCGCGCTCGCCAAGAAGGTGTTCGCGCACACCGCGGCCTACGACGGCATGATCGCGAATTACCTGACCGCGCTCGAAGACGGCGCCGAGACCCGCGGCGACGCCGTGCCGGCGCGCGGCGCCTGGCCGGCGACGTTCACTCTGCAGCTCACGAAGGTGCAGGACATGCGCTACGGCGAGAACCCCCACCAGGGCGCGGCGTTCTACCGCGACGCGCGGCCGGCGCCCGGCGCGCTCGCCGGCTGGCGCCAGCTGCAAGGCAAGGAACTGTCGTTCAACAACATCGCCGACGCGGACGCGGCGTGGGAATGCGTGAAGACCTTCGACGTGCCCGCGTGCGTGATCGTCAAGCACGCGAACCCTTGCGGCGTGGCGATCGGCGCCGACGCGGCCGACGCGTATTCGAAGGCCTTCAAGACCGATCCGACATCGGCCTTCGGCGGCATCATCGCGTTCAACCGGCCGCTCGACCGCGAAGCGGCCGAGCGCGTGGCGCGCCAGTTCGTCGAAGTGGTCATCGCGCCGTCGATCACGCAAGAGGCGCGCGCCGTCTTCGCCGCGAAACAGAACGTGCGCGCGCTGGAAGTGCCGTTGCCGGAAGACGCCCGCGCGATGAACGCGTTCGACCTGAAGCGGGTGGGCGGCGGCGTGCTGGTGCAATCGGCCGACGCGCGCAACGTGGCGGCCTCTGAACTGAAGATCGTGACGAAGATCGCGCCGACGGCCGCGCAGATGGTCGACCTGATGTTCGCCTGGAAGGTCGCGAAATTCGTCAAGAGCAACGCGATCGTGTTCTGCGCCGGCGGCATGACGCTGGGCGTCGGCGCGGGCCAGATGAGCCGCATCGATTCGGCGCGCATCGCCGGCATCAAGGCCGACAACGCCGGGCTCGCGCTGAAGGGGTCGGCCGTCGCCAGCGACGCCTTCTTCCCGTTCCGCGACGGGCTCGACGTCGTCTGCGACGCCGGCGCCACCTGCGTGATCCAGCCTGGCGGCTCGATGCGCGACGAAGAGGTCGTCGCGGCCGCCGACGAGCGCGGCATCGCGATGGTGCTGACGGGGACGCGGCACTTCCGGCACTGAAACCGCCGGGATCCGGGCGCGGCGCGCGTCGCGTCCGATCGCGGCCCCGCTTCGTCGAATGCGGTCCCCGGCGGCATGGCGGGCCTCAGGATCTGGATCATCCAGGTTCGGCAAAGGTCTCGTCATGACGAACTCTTTCGACTATTCCCATTTGCACCTTGCGCCCGCGGAACCCGGCGCACACGAAACGCCTTCCGCCCCGCAGCCCGATCCGTACTTGACGGCGACTCGCAAGCGCGATCGGCTGCGGTTCAAATTGGACGCGTTGGCCACCGACACCGCCACCGCGACGACGATGAAGCAGAACCGCGTGGTCCGGCGCAACGTGCTGACGGCGACCGAAACCGAGCTGGACAGCCACAGCTACGCCGGCGTGAATTTCACCGTGCGCTCCAGGAAGACCGGCGCGAGCAGCGTTTCCAAGCTGATCGAAGCCAACAAGCTCGACATGCTGAAGTTCTTGACGGATCGCCAGACCTCGGCAAATCGGGTGAGCTTCCTGCGTGAAGCCATCGCGATGCGCAACGGGACGGCGATCGCGGCCATCGGTGAGCTTTTGCAGCCTTGCCCTGAATTGAACGAATTGGTCGACGAAGCGGTGCACAAAAAATTGCCCGAGCATCACGACGAACCCTTCGTGAACAGCATGATTCTTGAGAAAGCCGTCAAGTCTCGCGCCGTCAATGCGAGCCAGCCCCTTGCTTCGGGAAAGGTGCCGCTGATCGAATTGCTTCGTTCGGACCGCACGATCGCGCATCAGTTAATTGATAGGATATTGAATAACAATGCAGAATTCAGAGCCGATTTCAACGCGAAGGACAATTTAGGTTTTTCATTTATAGGCATCATATTGGACAACAACGACGAAGGGCGGATCAGAGGATTATTGAAAGATCGAAACCTGCGTAACGACATTTTTATGGCTGAAGTCAAGCAGCGACCCGACACGGCACGCCATTTATTAGTGAACTATTCATATTCATTATCTGAAGAATTTTCCGAATCCCTCAGATCATTGTATCAACAGGAAACAAGGGAGGCGCCGCCTCACATCTCGGGCATCAACGTCTCCTCGGCATATGACATTGGTCGGTTCGATATTTCTGTCGACCTCCGAGCAGACAATCTTTCGGGATTGAAATACAAGATCCAGGGCCAATCGCCGGCAGATCGCGTGGATACCGTGCGCCAAGCCATCGCAACCAACAACGCCGGCGTCGTCGCCGGCCTCATCGGTTATCTGGCGCCTTGCCCCGAGCTGGACAACCTGTTTTTCGAAGCGGCGACCAACAGCGCAAATGGCCGCGGCGATGAAACGATGAACAAAGTCATTTTCGAAGCCACGCTTCCCAAGGTCGATGTGAACGCGATCGAGCACTCGACGAAAAATTCTCCATTAATCGCTCTGATCAAACAGAAGAACACGAAACAATCATTGCTCGATGATTTTTTCAATCGTGCCTGGTATGATGAAGGTTTCAATATAAACGCCACCGATGGAAATGGTATTCCAGCGCTTGACTGGGCGGTCAGGTCGAATAATTCTTCCGCCGCACGTCATATTCTCATCAATCCAAACCTCGATCATGCCGCCACTCGCCGGTTGGCCGCCGGCCTCTCTACTCCACAATTGAACCAGCTGATCGGGTTGATTCGCAACCATAATAAGAGTGCCATCTACAAGATCCTGTACGAAGAATATCAAAATCCAGCGCGGCATATTTCTGATGAATGCTGACGCAGGTCTTCAGAATCGAAAAATTTCCGTTTGTTGTGGTCATGCCCGTTCCGACGGCGGCCGCGACATAGGACAATGCCCCGGCAACGCGTCTGATGACGCGGTCGCCGTCTTCGCCGTTCGACTGATGCCTTGTCCAGCACTGCCCTGAGCCTCGCCCTCACCGCCGCGGTACGCCTGATCACCGGTGCGCAAGGCCACTGGAAGGGGGTGGCGCCGCGGGCCGAGCAGCGCATCTACTTCGCCAACCACCAGAGCCACCTCGACTGGGTGCTGATCTGGGCGACGCTGCCGGCCGACCTGCGCGCGCGGACGCGCCCAATCGCCGCCCGCGATTACTGGACGGCCACGCCGCTGCGGCACTGGCTCTCGCGCGAGGTGTTCCGCGCGGTCTATGTAGATCGCGAGCGCAAGGAGAACGGCGGCGATCCGCTGGCGCCCCTGGCCGCCGCGTTGGAGCAGGGCGATTGCCTGGTGATCTTTCCGGAAGGCACGCGCAGCGCGCTGGGCCTGCCGCGGGAGTTCAAGAGCGGGCTGTTCCATCTCGCGCGCAAATTCCCGCAGGTGCAGCTGATCCCGGCGTGGATCGACAACGTGCAGCGCGTGATGCCCAAAGGCGAAGTGTTCCCGGTGCCCGTGCTGTGCACCGTGACCTTCGGCCCGCCGTGCAACCTGGCCGAGGATGAGGCCAAGGCGGACTTCCTCGCGCGGGCGCGCGCGTCGGTGATCGCGCTGAAGCCGGGCGGCGCCTCATGATGGGGCTGAAGGCGCTGAGCGCGCAGCAGCAGGTGGGCCTGCTGTTCCTGATCCTGTTCGGCGGCTTGGCCCTGGCGTCGGCGGGCGCCGTGCTCGTCGCGCTGCGGGACCCTGCCCAGGCCCGCGCCGGCGAGCACCGGTCGTCCCGGTTCGCCGGGCTGCGCGCCACCTGGGTCGGCGCGATCGCGTTCTGGTTCGCCTGGATGTCAGGCCCGGCCGGCGCGACGTTCCTGTTCGCCGTGCTGTCCTTCCTCGCGCTGCGCGAATTCGTCACGCTGATGCAGACCCGCCGCGCCGACCATCGCAGCCTGATGCTGGCGTTCTTCGTCGTGCTGCCGGCGCAATACGTCTTCGCGGGCAGCCGCAGTTTCGACCTGTTCACCGTGTTCATCCCGGTTTACGTGTTCCTCGCGATCCCGGTGCTCAGCGCGCTCGGCGGCGATCCGCTCCGCTTCCTGGAACGCAACGCGAAGATCCAGTGGGGGGTGATGGTGTGCGTGTTCGGCCTGTCGCATGCGCCCGCGCTGCTGCTGCTCGATTTCCCGGACGTGCACGACCGCGGGCCGTTCCTGGTGTTCTTCCTCGTCATCGTCACGATGGCGGCGCGGATCTTCGAGGAAATCGCGAGCCGCCGCCTGCGGCGTCGGCCGGTCGCGCGGCTGATCGACCGCGACTTCGGCCTGCGCGCCTGGCTGATCGCCTGCCTGGGCGCCGCGATCGTGGGCGGGCTCCTGTTCTGGATCACGCCGTTCAAGCTGCTGCAGGCGATGGCGATGGGCTTCATCGCGGGGGCCGCGGGCACGCTGGGCGAGTTCGTGATGACCGCGCTGAAACGGGACGCCGACGTCCGCTACTGGGGCAACGGCGCCGTGACCGGCGCGGTCGGCCTGCTCGACCGCGTGGCGCCGCTGTGTTTCGCCGCGCCGGTGTTCTTCCATTCCGTGCGCTGGTACATCCAATGGAAATCATGACCGCCGCGATGGCCGATCCGGCGGCCGGGCGGCCGGCGATCCGCATCCTCGGCATCGACCCCGGCCTCCAGACCACCGGTTTCGGCGTGATCGACTGCGACGGCCCGCGGCTTCAATACGTGGCCAGCGGCACCATCAGCACGACCCGGCTCGCCCGCGGCGACCTGCCCGCCCGCATCAAGACGCTGTTCGAAGGGGTGCGCGAAGTCGTGCGGCGCTATCAGCCGCAGCAGGCGTCGGTGGAGATCGTGTTCGTCAACGTGAATCCGCAGAGCACGCTGATGCTCGGCCAGGCCCGCGGCGCGGCGCTGGCGGCGCTGGTGTCGGCCGAGCTGCCCGTGGCCGAGTACACCGCGCTGCAGATGAAGAAGGCGATCGTCGGCGCCGGCCGGGCGCAGAAAGATCAGGTGCAGGCCATGGTGATGCGGCTGCTCGCGCTGCCCGGGCCGCCCGGCAAGGACGCCGCCGACGCGCTCGGGCTCGCGATCATGCATGCCCATGCGGGGCATACCTTGGCCGCGCTCGCCGCCGCGACGCCGCTCGTGCGCAAGCAGCACGCCCAATTTCGCGGCGGTCGTACATACTGACGCCATGACCGACGCCGCCCCTCACTTCGGAATCGCCCCTTTCGTGCTCGGCATGAGCCGCGACACCGTCCGCGCCGCGGCCGGCAGACCCGACTCCACCGAGGTCTCGCACGACGAGGAAACGGAAGCCGTCGAGACCTGGTTTTACCAAGGCGGCGAGATCGAGCTCGAGTTCGGCGAAGCCGCCGATTCGAGGTTGGAATCGGTCACCAGCTGGTCCGCCGGCACGACGATCAACGGCATCGCGATCATCGGCTGCGACATCGACGACCTGCCGCGCCGCGCGGCCGAGGCCGACATCCGCGACCTGGAACTCACCGACGACTTCGCGGACGCCGGCCAATGCTTCCAGAGCGAAGAACACGGCCTGATGTTCTGGGCCGCGAAAGGCATGGTCGTCAACATGACCATCTTTCCGCGTTTCGACGACAGCGGCGAGGAGCCGCAGT
>JBEVLR010000081.1:0-12871 GCA_040509075.1 Burkholderiaceae bacterium
GGCTTGGCCTTGGCGGCGGTCGAACCGTGCGCGGCGGCGGTGGATGAATGGATTTGGCTCATGACGGATCCCAGCTTCGGTCGATGGGATCGATATTAAGGACGCGACGGCCCTTCGAATATCCGATCAGCGGCCCGATTCCGCCGCTATATCGATTCGGATACATGGTGTCGCATTCGTTGAGCGGCCATGCCTGTCCGCTGATGGCCACGGCCGCCATCGCCTCAGGGATTACCCTAGCGGAGGACAGTTCGCCCCGGTTTTGACGCATCATGCGCCTCGCGAGTTCGCGACCGGATGATTTCTGGTTTTTTTCGGGGACGTACAAGGAACGTGTAAGGAAAGGGCGGGCTCGCCGACAGACGAACGTGCCGCTCATGGCGCGACCACCAACTCTAGGAGATTGCAATGAATAAACAACTCTTCATCCGCTCGGCCCTCGCTTCGGTTCTGGCGATCGGGGCGATCTCGGCGGCACAGGCTGCCCCGGCCGCCGCCGATCCGTCGAAGGACAAGTGCTTCGGAGTCGCCAAGGCCGGCGCGAACGACTGCGCCAGCGCCACCGGTTCGCATTCCTGCGCCGGCACGGCCACGAAGGACCACGATGCGGGCGACTGGAAGTACGTCGAGAAGGGCACCTGCGAAAAAATGGGCGGCCACATGAAGGCGCCGGCCAAGCAGTAAGCGCCGCGGCGAGACGAGGGCCCTGCCATGGCATTCACGACGCTTCCCGATCCAGCCGTCGGCATCGGCCTTCGTCAACCGCATTACCGCGACCTGTTCGAGCGTCGCCCGCCGCTGGGCTTCGTCGAGGTCCACAGCGAGAATTTCTTTCTCGAGGGCGGCGCTTCCATGCACGCGCTTGAGCGCGCGCGCGAGGCCTATCCGATCAGCCTCCACGGCGTCGGGCTGTCCCTCGGTTCGGCGGATCGCCTGGCCGAGCATCATCTCGCCAAGCTCCGGCGCCTGGTCGAACGCGTCGAGCCGGCCATCGTCTCCGAACACCTGTCATGGGGCGGCGTCGGCGGCGTGGATTTCAACGACCTCCTCCCGCTTCCCCACACCCACGAGGCGCTGGCGCTGCTCAGCGCGCGCGTCGCGCGCGTGCAGGACGAACTCCGGCGCCCGATCCTGATCGAGAACCTGTCGGCCTATGTCGAGTTCTCCGGCCGCGACATGACCGAAACCGGTTTCCTCGCCGAACTGTCGCGCCGCACCGGCTGCGGCCTCCTGTTGGACCTCAACAATCTGTACGTCAACGCCGTCAACTTCGGTTTCGACCCCGTCGCGCGGCTGGCGGAGCTTTCTGGGGCGTCCATCGGCCAGATGCATCTGGCGGGCCACACCGTGACCGAAGCCTGCCTGATCGACACCCACGGCAGCGTCGTCTGCGATCCGGTCTGGGCCCTGTACGAAGAGGCGTGCCGCCGCTTCGGGCCGCGTCCGACGCTGATCGAGTGGGACACCGACCTGCCCGCGCTCGACGTGCTGCTCGGCGAAGCCGCGCACGCCCGCGCCGTCGCGGAGCGGGCCGCGGAGGCCGTCGATGCCTGAACCGTCGTCCGGACTACTGCGGCTTCAGATCGATTTCGCCGCCGCGCTGCGCGGCGGCGCCGCGATGCCCGCGCGGACCTGGCTGGCAGGCGGTGACGAACGGGTCGAACAGGGCTTGGCCGTCTATCGCGCGAACGTGGTCGCGGCTGCCGAGAAGGCGTTGTCGGGCGCTTATCCCGTCATACGCCAGATCGTCGGCGACCGGTTCTTCCGCGGGCTGGCGCGCGAATTCCAACGTGCGGTGCCGTCGTGCAGCGGCGATCTGACCGATTACGGCGTCGGGTTCGGTCGTTTCCTCGGTGAATTCGAACACGTCCAGGACCTGCCTTACCTGCCCGACCTGGCGCGCCTGGAGTGGGCCGTGCATCTCGCGCACGGCGCCGCCGACGGCGCGGCCTGGGATCCGTCGGCGCTGGCGGACATCGACGGCGCCGACCAGGACGCGATCCGGTTCGAATGGGTGCCCGGCGTCGCCGTCGTCGAGTCCCCCTATCCGATCGCGCGGCTCTGGACGCTGCATCGACCCGATCAAGCCGATCGAGCCGAAGAGTGGTCGGTCGACTGGGGGTGCGGTGAATCCGCGCTCGTGGGCCGCGACGGGTTCGCCGTCACGGTGACCGCCCTGCGGCCCGCGGAAGCGGTTTTCGCGAAGCGGTCGCTGGCCGGCGAGGCGCTCGGCGACGCCGCCGCCGCCGCGTTGCTGATCGACCCCTGTTTCGATCTCGGCGGCTTGCTGTCGTCGGCGATCGCCTCCCACCTGATCTGCGGCTGCACATTGCTGCGGCAAACCACCTCGCCATGAAAAACCTGATCCAACGCGCTTTGCCCTTCACCCGTCTCATCGACCGGCTTCAGCCGCTCGGCTTGCTGGCGCTTCGCTTGTACGTGTCGAGCGTCTTCTTCAAGTCGGGGCTGGTCAAGATTTCCGACTGGGGTGCCACCTTGGCGCTGTTCCGCGACGAATACAAGGTTCCCGTGCTGCCCCCGGAGCTCGCGGCAGTGGTGGGCACCTTCGGCGAACTGGCGTTCCCGGTGCTCATCGCGCTGGGCCTGATGGGTCGATTCGGCGCCGCCGGATTGTTCGTCGTCAACGCGATGGCGGTGGTCTCCTACCCCGCGCTGTGGGGTTTCGAGTGTCCGGCCGGCATCCAGTCCCATTTCTTCTGGGGCTCGATCTTGCTCGCGCTGACGTTGTTCGGGCCCGGCAAGATCTCTCTCGATGAGCTGATCCTGCGTCGCATGGGCCTGCGGCCAGCGCGCGAGGTTTGAAAAAGCCCGCGGCCGGGTTCGCGGGATTTTTCGAAAGCATCGTCGATGCCGACCGCGAAGATCCGCTTGCCGCGCGCGGCTGCGTCGGCCCGTGGCGTTCGGCCGGGACAAGCAAGCCCGCCGTGAAAGTTTCGCCGGCGCGCCGACGGCGGAACAATCACATTGCCGACGCGGCCGAGGCTTGCAATTCCCTGAACTGGTCAACGACGCCCTGATACGCGGGCTTCAATGTTCTTGCGTCCAAAAGCCCATCGCCAACGAAGGAGGTGATGAACCCCTCCGCTTGCTTGGGCAGCACTTTCCTGGCCGGCGTGCTCATTTCGTTGGCCAGCCATTTGCTTGTCGGCTTGTCTGCATTGAGATCGAGGTCGATGAGGACGCCGAGGGCCTTGTTCTTCATTTCCCCCATACCACCGATGATCTCCCGGCAGCGATCGATTTCACAGCGTTTCATGTCCCAAAATGGTCAAGCGCCCTTTTGGATCAATATGTCCGGCATCCATGAATATTTTCAGGGTACGAATTGCTTGCTTTTTCTTTTTGCTGGCTTGCTTCGTTGTCGGACTTGTGCCCGTGCGGCTGAGAAGAATGAAAATCCGTCCCTGTCGATGCGACGCTCAGATATTCTTGAACCATGAATAACTCCACTGTTCGCAATATTATTCATGATCTGTGAAACATGAAGAACGGCAATCCAAGGTTGAAGGCGTCAATGCGAAGTTTCAGCCTGTCAAGATGCGTTTTTCGATTTTGACGCCGCTTGGCATCGTGCCCATTGAGCGTCAAACGGGAAGGCGCCGGCGGCGAACTGGCGCTCTGGAAGAAGCGCGATGCCGGCCAGATCCCGGCCGCTTAGCGGGCCAACAGTTCCTTGACCAGCCCGAGCAGCACCTCGACCTTGAACGGCTTGCGCAGGAACGCGTCGTACTGGTCGAACTGGTCGCGGATCGCGATTTCCGGCAAGCCGCTGTTGAGGATGATGCGCGTGTGCGAGAAAACCGGGTCGGCCCGCAGCGCGCTGGAAAATTCGGCGCCGTTCATCAGCGGCATCATGAAGTCGACGATGGCGAGATCGGGCACGGCTTTGCGCGCCTGCGCGAGCGCGAGCTGTCCGTTGACGGCGCAGAACGCCCTGTAGCCCTCCTCCTCGAGGATCAGGCTCAAGACTTCCGCACTGCCAAGTTCGTCGTCAACGACAAGAATGGTCTTCACACGACGCCCTTTTTCCCTGCGCCGTCAATTCGACCGGCCGGCCGTTGGCCCGTCTTGTGGGGGAACGGGCTGCGCGGACGGGATCACATCCCCGCCCGCACTGAAGGTATCGGCAATGTGCATACCTTGCGCATCGATGCGGATGCGCCGCAGGCCGGCCTGGTAGTCGGTGTCGCGCGTCTTGATGATGGTCAGCAGCCGTTCGACATGCCCCTCATCGTGCACGAAACGCAGGAAAAACAGGTTGTCGACCAGCCCGGAAACGCCCCACGGCAGCGAAACGACGCTGGAGACGACGTCCCGGGTCTCCAGCGTCATCATCACCGTGACGCGCCGGTTGCGCAGCTCGTTGACGAGGCATGAAAAGAAGCGGTTCAGCCGCTCCGGGTAGACGGCGGACTCGAGGAAGCCCGACAAACCGTCGATCACGAGCCGGCGCACGCCGCGCCGTGAGACGGCGGTCAGCAGGCGATCGGCAATTTCGTCCAGCAAGGTTTCCCCGGGCGCCTGCCACATCAATTCGACGGCCCCGGAAGCCTCGAGCGCCTCGAGCGGCAGGCCGAGCGACCGCGCCTTCGCCCGCAGGCGGTCGGGCCCTTCGAAAAAGCTCAGGTGCAGGCCCGGCTCGGCGTCGCTGCTCATCTTCAGGAACTGGATGCCCATCGAAGTCTTGCCGGTGCCGGTCGAGCCGATGACGACGGTCGAACTGCATTTCGGAATGCCTCCCACCGACAGAAGCTTGTCCAGGCTGGGGATGCCGCTCGACGTGATCTCGCTGTGCATCGTCTCCGAAGCCGCGCTGCGGTACAGCGACTCGATGCGCGGGAAAACACTGATGCCGTCATCGTCGATGCGCAGCGAATGCTTGCCGCGCAACGGCCCGGCGCCGCGGAACTTGCGCACCTGGATCGAGCGTTCCGAGCGTGCGTCGAAGAGCTTGTCCTCGAGCTCGATCAGGCCGTCCACCATCGTGTGCTCGGCCGCCATCCGGTGGGCGTTGCCGCTGGTCAGCAACAGCACCGTGCAATCGTGGAGCACCGCGATGCTTTGAAGTTCGTGCACGAATTTCTTCAAATCGAGGTCGGTCGGCGCCGCCTCGGACGCCGCGACCAGGCCGTCCAGCACCAGCACGCCCACCTTGCGTGTGCGCATCTCGCGCCTCAGCACCGCCATCAACCCTTTCAGCCCGCCGTTCTCGAGATCATGGAACGCGCTGATGTAGGCCAGGCGATCCGGGAACGCCTTGACGTCGAAGAACGACAACGTCGACAGATGCTGGATCATCCGGGAGTGCGATTCGGCCAGCAGCGTGACGTAGACGGCGGCGCCGCCGTCCGCGACATGGCCGTAGCAGATCTGGTTGGCCAGGATGGTCTTGCCGCAACCGGGCAGGCCTTGGACGATGTAGACGCCGCTGCGGAAGAAGCCTCCGCCGAGAATCTGATCGAAGCCGGGAACCTGGCTGCGCAGCCGTTCGATCGGCGCGGAGTTGTTGTCTGGAGTCAAACTCATCGGATGTCGCTCATGTCATCCCCTTCGGGAATACGAACCGTGAAAACGCAGCCGGCGCCGGGCCGGCTCGACAAGGAGATCACGCCGTTCATCGCCCGCACGAGGCGCGTCACGATCCAGAGGCCCAGACCCGTGCCCGCGCCGCGCGAAGAATGCGTGGCCACCGCGAATTTCTCGAAGATCGCATGCTGATCTTCCGGCGCGATCCCGCCGCCATTGTCTTCGACTTCGATGCACCAAAAGCGCGGCTGAGTCGACATCCGGATCGTGACGCGCGTCGCCCCCGAATGCTTGAACGCGTTGAGCAGCAGGTTGTCGACGACCTGTTCGAGCGCGACGGCGTCCACGCGGCGCATCCGTTCGGCCGGGGTCAGCGCGGTCGAGACCTCGACGGCGATGCCGCGCGACCGCGCTTCCTGGTCGAGGCTCTCGACGAGCGTCTCCAGCAGCAGCGCGACGTCGATGCTGCGCGCGGCCAGCGGGTAGACCGCGGCCGGCGACGCGAGCAGCTCCATCAGCACGGTCACCCGCTCGGTGTAGCGCTTCAGCGTCAGCTCGGCGCGGCGGATGCGGTCGGCGGCTTCCTGGCCGGAGCCGCTCTGGGCGGTGGCGCGCGCCAGCGCGAGGTGCAGCGAAAGCGCATGCAGCGGATTGCGCAATTCATGCGCGGCGAGCGACAAGATGTCGTCGCGGGCCGCGATTTCGCGTTTGAGCCGAGCGATTTCGACCGTGCCGGCGTCGGAAAGTCCGATTCCCGCCGCAGCCTGAGCAGGGGTGAGCAAGGGGATTTCCTTCACGGAGGCTGGCGGGTGTTGCGTCGCGTGCTACTCACCGGAATACGGCTCGGATGGCGGGATGCGTGCCCGCACTTTAGCGCGCAACGCGGCCTTTTTTCGAACATCCTTCGACATTTAAGCAAGGCGATTCAGGGCCGTCCGCCAATTGGCCCGTCGTCGGCCCGCCTCGTCCCGTGGGCACCCTCCCGTTACGCCGCCCATCGGAGCTGTTCCAGGATATCGGTTCGACAATCGACGGCCAGTGAATCGATGGAATAATATTTTCGGATATCAATTCATGACTTCGGATTGAATCGATTCCAAAACGCTCTGGCATCGATAATGATCATATGATATGCCATTGTTCGGGCAATGCCGGTCGAAAATACTCAAGCCATTGAATTCAAATGATGACGGGCGGCAGCAAAAAATTTCCGAACTTGCGAAAAAGGGTTTATGCAAACATCAGGGACTCCGTCTACATCGAATGTTGGAAGTAATCATTTCATAGAATCCGATGAGCCTGGCGGATCGAAAGTATCCAGCCCCATTAGTTCCCTCCAAAGTGGGGCGGAGGGCCTCCTCGAGGGTCTCATCGATCAACCTCGCAGGAGCAAACCCAAGCTGCTCACCAATTGTGTCGCTCGGTTTGAAAAGCTCAAACTTAAGAACAAGATACCGTTCTTTTCCGGAGACATCGATTCCGACCTGGGGCCGGAAACTGTCGAACGCCGTGCCGTTTCAAAATTAAAGCGCAGGCTCATCCAAGAAGGCGAGTCTTTCCGCACGACACCTGCAGAGCGCGCAGATTTCGTTGCAGCCTTTAAACGCTACCATGCCGAAGTCGGCGAAAAAACTTATGTCGAATATAAAACAAAAATCATGGAAATCCAGGACGCACACCCCGACTTGGCGCATATTCCAACGGACGATCTAATTGCCCTGCGTGGCTGGACTTCCGGTGACTATATTCTGGTCCAGAATGCATTGGATCGGTCACAGGCGGATCGTGTCCAAGATTCATTTCCTTATTTGAAGGCGATTGTTTCCGCATATCATTCGCTTCCCGAGCGTTTCATCTACACGGGTACGGCTTATACGGGAGAAACCCAAACCGGAGAATGGGTGGAAGAGCGCTATCATGCCGGCGAGACCACGATCGACTGGCGGATTTTCGCAGCGTCCGAAACCGAGGAGGCCAAATGGCAGCACTGCAACGTCAATTGGGAAACGCTGTCCAGGCGTGGGAAGAGAATCTCTCTTTTTTCAGAACGGCCTGAAGAAAAGGAAGTCATGTTCGTACCGCCAACCTGGCAGAAGAACCGATCGCTCCACGTCAAGCCCGGGACTGAAACAAGCAAATTTCCGGAGATCGATATCGAGCAGGAAGAAGCCGCGCACAAAAAAAGGCGCGGCATCGTGCCCGCGCCGTAGCGATCCTGCCGCGCCGCCGCCACGTGGTCGGATCTGCCGGCGCTGGACGATCGGTTCGCTGATCAATTCACACGAGAGGCTCGGATCGGCGTCATGAATGCCGCCCCCTACCCGCGGTCCTCAGGATTTTGGGCTCAGGCGGGCGGCGAATTCGGCCACGCGCCGGCCGTGCAGGCGCGCGGTTTCAAGGTCGCCCCCGCGCGGCGCCTCGTCGGGCGACGCGTCCGAGGGCGAGATCGACAGCGAGCCGGCGAAACCCGCCGTCCAGTTGACGTCGCCCGGACCATGCTCCTTCTTGTTGGACGGCAGCAGCCCGGTGCCCACCCAAAGCTGGCCATGCTGCTGCGACAGCGTCCACAGGTATTCGATCGTCGAGAACTTGTCGCCATTGGTCGACGCCGAATTCGTGAAACCGGCCGCCACCTTGTTCTTCCACAGCTGGGTGAACCACGGCTTGGACGACGCGTCGGCGAATTTCTTGAACTGCCACGCCGGCCCGCCCATGTAGGTCGGACTGCCGTAGATGATGCCGTCGGCCAGGCCGATCGCTTCCCAGGCTGCGGGGGGCAACTCGCCGTTCGGGTCGATGCGGTAGGCCGTCGCGGTGGTGTCCGGTGCGCTGGCCGCGCCCGCGAGGATTGAATCGGCCTGCTTGGCGGTATGGCCATAGCCGCTGTAGAACACGATGGCGATCTTGGTCATGGCGGTGCTTTCCCCGGTGGTTTGAGAAGCGCCGATTCTGAGTGCCGCGCCGCCCCCATGACGGGGAGGGGGTGTTTGAACTTCGGTGCCGACGACCGCGCCCGAGGGCGTGAGCCCGGCTCCCCGGGGCTCAGCTCCGGTCGGCGTCCCGATTCGCGCCGCCGTTGCGCGGACGCTTGACCGGCTCGCCGAAACGTTCTGGCGGTGCGGTCAGCGCCTGTTCCAGCAGCCCGCCCCAGCGCTGCTGGGCTTCGCGGCTGGCGACCAGCTGATCGAATTCCGCTCCGGATTTGACCGGGTAGCGATCCAGCGCGCGTTGATCCTTGTGGGCGAAATGAAGCGTGATGCGCTTGACGGTGGCCTGGTAGATCTGCGACACGCGGGACGTGCTCACGCCCAGCGATTCGGCCACCTCCTCGGTGCTCATGCCGATGCCCATGTACGCGTCGATCACCTGGCGCTCGCGCGGCGGCAGCGTGGCGAAGAACTTTTCGAGGCGGCGCAGCAGGATCGCGGTGTCCACGCGGGCCTCGACCTCGTCGTTCGCCGTGGCCGCGTGGCCTTGAAGCCCGTGGTGATCGCCGTCGTCGTCGTCGTCGGACAAGCTCTGGGTCTGCGCGGTCGAGGCGGCGTGCTCGAGTTCGGCGATCTCGTCGACATCGATCCCGCACACTTCGCTCAGCTCCGTCAGGTTCGGCGGCGCGTCATGTCCCTGCATCCAGCGCTCGCGGGCGATCTGGACGACCTTGAACTTGCGCCGCTGCGAGCGGCTGAGCTGGTCCATCTGGCGCAGCTCGTCGAGCATCGCGCCCTTGACGCGCAGTTGCGCGTAGCGCAGGAAGGCTTCCCGGCCTTCCGCGCTGTCCGGGTCGCCTTCCCACTGGAAATTGATCGCCGCCTGGGCCACGCCGATCAGCCCCGCCTGGATCAGGTCGGCTTTCTCGACGTTCGCCGGCAGGCGGCGCGACAGCGCGCTGGCTTGTTTCCGCACCCAGGACTCGTGGCGTGCGATCAATGAAGAAGGAACACCGTGCATGGAGATCATCAGCCATGATATGCAGACAATCGACTCCAAACGAGACCCTTTTTGCAAATTCAGCCGCGCAAGCCGTGAAGCAATGGATCAAGAACGCAACTTTTCCACAGCGCGCGGGGGGTGAGCCGCGGCCCGCCGCCGCTCTTTCGGGCGACGTGTCGTCTGCGCGACAGTCGGGCCCATCGGCCCCACCCTGCCCCACTGCTCGGAGCGCCGGCGCCTGCGTTGCGTCCGGTGGGGCGAGGGTCATTCAACCCGTGGCGGACGGCGCGGCCGCCGACGCCGCAGAATGGAGTGCGATGGATCTCACGCGCACTCGACGCTACCTTCCCTGGATCGTCGCGACCGCGCTGTTCATGGAGCAGCTCGATTCCACGATCGTCAACACCGGCATCCCGGCGATGGCGGCGAGCCTCGGCGTCACGCCGTTGAGCCTGAAGGCGGTGGTCACCAGCTATATCCTGGCGTTGGCCGTGTCCATCCCGGTCAGCGGCTGGCTGGCCGAGCATTTCGGCAGCCGTCGCGTGTTCCTGTTCGCGGTCGGGCTGTTCACGGCGTCTTCGGTGTTGTGCGGCATCGCGCCGAACGCGAGCCTGCTGGTGGCCGCGCGGGTGCCGCAGGGGATCGCCGCCGCCATGATGATGCCGGTCGGCCGCAGCGCGGTCGTGCGCTCGTTCCCGAAATCGGATCTGCTGCGCGTGATGAACTTCATCATCATCCCGGCCTTGATCGGTCCGCTGCTGGGGCCGACGGTGGGCGGGTTGATCGTCCATTGGCTGTCGTGGCGATACATCTTCCTCGTCAACGTGCCCGTGGGGCTCGCCGCCCTGTGGCTGGGCCGTCGGTACATGCCCGACTACCGCAGCGACACGCCGCAGCCGTTGGACGTGGTCGGCCTGGTGCTGTTCGGCTCGGGTGCGGCGCTGCTGTCGTGGTTGTTGGAAGTGTTCGGCGAGCACCAGTTGCCCGCGCTGCAGGTCGCGGTGCTGCTGGCGCTGTCGGTGGCCCTGCTGTCGGCCTATGGCTGGCATGCGAGGCAGGCGCCGTTTCCGCTGCTGCGGTTGTCGGTCTTCAAGGTGCGGACCTTCCGCATCGCCGTGCTGGGCGGATTCGTGACGCGGCTGGGCATCGGCGGCATGCCGTTCCTGCTTCCGTTGCTGTACCAGCTCGGGCTCGGATTGCCGGCGTGGGAATCGGGGCTGCTGATGATGCCCACGGCCGCCGCCGCGATGTTCATGAAGGTGCTGTCGTCGTCGGTGCTGCGCCGGTTCGGCTACCGCCAGGTGCTGATCGTCAACACGGTGCTGATCGCATGCGGCATCGCGTGCTATTCGTTGATCGGCCCCGGCGCGCCGGCGTGGGCCATCGTGCCGATCAGCCTGGCGGTCGGGTTTTTCAATTCGCTGCAGTTCTCCAGCATGAACACGATGGCCTACGCGGACATCGATCAGAACGACGCGTCGATGGCCAGCACGATCGCCAGCACGCTGCAGCAGATGTCGCTGAGCTTCGGTCTCGCGACCGCCTCGCTGATCACGATCTTCTTCCTCGCCGACCTGCCGCAGTCCGACCATGCGGCCGTCACCAGGGCCCTGCACCACGGCTTCTTGACGCTGTCGGTGATCACGCTGATCTCGTCGTTGTCGTTCTGGGGGCTTCGACGCGACGACGGCGAGAGCGTCAGCAAAGGCGTCGTCGCGGCTTGAATTGGAGGGGTTAAGCGGTGCTTCTGCGGCGACCGCGCGCGATGGCCAGGCCCATAATTCAATGCATCCGAGGTACGCAACCGGCCGCAGATTGGGCGGAACGATGGGAACCCGTCACCCAGTACCCGCAGGAAACCGTCGTCGAGATCCCGCATCGAGACGCCCGGAAGAGTCGCCCGCCACCAGCAATGGTCGCGGGCTTTTCTTGTTCGATCGCGAGTTTTCCGTTCGCGGCTGCTGCACCGTTGTTCGCGATCAAGCCGATCCTTTCGCTTCGGATTCTCGCGCCGAGCCCGGCGCCGGCAAAATCTGCGCATCTCCAATGGGATCAAACGTCCATATGCCGGAAATTGCGATTGGTGGTTTGAGCGGCGCGCTCCCCGGCGAAGGAGAATCGAATCCTGTCCAGACCGATTCGGCGGCGGTGGTCGTGGGGATCCGGCCAGCATCTTCACGCGGTACGTTGCCCGACGGGGGGCCGCAACCCCGGCCAACCAGCGGCGCAAGGTTCGGCGCGCAGCCGGGTCATTTCAGGGTGATAGACGTCGTTACGAAAATTGCCCAGCTCAAATCCCAACTTTCAACGACGTCGGACCCCGATGACAAATGTGAGAAATTGGCCAGCATGTGCGACGAGCTCCATAAATTGGCTTCGGCCAAAAATAGGAGCGTCAAAAGGGTGCCCCTGGGATTCTTACGTTTGCTCAACGAGCATTGCGATGCTTTGCCGTGGCAAGGCGTTCGAATTCTCAACGCACGTCAATTGTCGACAGCCGTTTTGAAACTTGCCGAATCAATCGGACTGGACGGCTACCAGGCGACCCTTGCTTTCGATCTTGAGCAGCACCTCGGGACACCGACTTGGCAAGTGACCGGGCCGGATCACGCGCTTGAACTCGCTTGTTCCTTGCTGCGGGACATGGTCGGTAGTTCGAAAAAGCCCTGAGTTTCACATCCGCAACAATTCCGCCAGGCGACGCAGGATCCATTCGCCCTCTTCGTCCGCCACCGGCGCATCGGGCCCGCGCAAGCCGGCGTGGAGCTTGTCCAGCACATCCGCCTCGGTGATGCCCAGCTGCCACTGCAGCGTCTGCGCGCGCTCGACCAGCAACGTGGCCAGCGCCTCGCAGAACTCGTAGCGTGCGGTGATCGCCTCGCGCGTGGCGTTCGGCTTGGTGCGCCCGGGCTCGACGAACAGCGCGATGAACGACGGCGGGACGACGATCTGGTTTTCTTCCGACATGGCCCGATTGTTGCAGCCCCGCCCGGATGCCCGCCGCGGCGTCGAGCTGGCACCGCCCCTGGACGGGACAATGTCTGGGCGCGGGCTGTATCCTCGCCGTCTGCTCTTTTCTCCCGTCCCTTCCCTTAGAGTCCATGCGCGAACTGATTCCGCTCCTCATCGCTCACGGCGCGCTCATCGTGTTCTTCATCACGCTGGCGGCGCGCGCCGGCGCACCGCTGCCCGCCGCGCCGCTGCTGGTCGTCGCCGGCGGGGTCGCGACGGCGGGACGGCTGTCGCTGCCCGTGTGCCTTGCCGCGTCGGTGCTCGCGAACTTGCTGGGCGACCTGATCTGGTACCAAGCCGGCCGCTGGCGCGGCCACCGCGTGATGAAGCTGCTGTGCAAGATCTCCCTGTCGCCCGACACCTGCGTCCGCCAGAGCGAAGG
>JBEVLR010000082.1:0-3631 GCA_040509075.1 Burkholderiaceae bacterium
CATGCACGCGGCCCCATTCTTCTTCGAAGGTGCGCACCAGCGTCTGGTCCGACAGCCGGTTCGGTTGCGCCGGCACGCGCGCCATGTCGGGCGGAAAATCGAGCAGCGCCTGCAGGCCCGGCAGCGTCAGGAAACGCAGGCCGGCGGGCAGGGCGCGCGGCGTCGCCCAGGGCCGCCGGCCGGCGATGAGGAAGCCCCATTCGCCGAAGCTCGGCACATGGACGTGGTAAGGCGTGGTCGCCAGGCCGACGGCTTCCAGCGTCGCCGCCACGGTCCAGAAACTGCGCCGCGCCACCAGCGGCGACGTGGTCTGGACGACCGCGTAGCCGCTCGCGGCCAGATGCAGGTCGACGAGTTCGTAGAAGCTCGTCGAGTACAGCTTGCCGAGCGCGTAGTTGCTTGGGTCGGGGAAATCGACCACGATCACGTCGAACTGCTCGTCGTGCCCTTCGAGCCACGCGAACGCGTCGGCGTTGACGATGCGCACCTTGGGCGAACGCAGCGAGTCCGCGTTCAGCGCGGTCAGCATCGGCCGCTGCGAGAACAGCGCGGTCATCGCGGGATCGAGCTCGACCTGGGTGACGCGTTCGACCGACGGGTATTTCAGGATTTCGCGGATCGCCATCCCGTCGCCGCCGCCCAGCACCAGCACGCGCCGCGGCGCGCCGTGGGCCGCCATCGCCGGATGCACCAGCGCCTCGTGGTAGCGGTATTCGTCCTTCGAGCTGAACTGCAGGTTGCCGTTCAGGAACAGGCGCAGCGCGCCGTTCTGCGAGGTCAACACGATGCGTTGGTGGGGCGTCGACTCGCGCAGCACCACGCCGGGGCCGTAGAACTTGTCTTCCGACCAGGTGGTGAGCCGGTCGCCGGCGGCCATCGCGCCGACCAGCAGCGCGAAGATCGCCAGGCACTGGGCGCCCAGCGTTCGCCAACCCGGGATCTCGCCGCGGAACAGCCACAGCGACCAGATCGCGACCAGCGTGTTCAGCAACCCGAAGAAGACGCCCGATCGGACGATGCCCAGGTGCGGCACCAGCAGCAGCGGGAACGCGACGGAGACGGCCAACGAGCCCAGGTAATCGAAAGTCAGCACCTGCGACACCAGCGTCGCCAGCGCGTCGCGCCCTTTCGTGTGGCGGTCGAGCAGGCGAAGAACGACCGGGATCTCCAGCCCGACGCCGATGCCCACGACCGTCACCAACGCGTAGAGCAGCACGCGGAACGACGCCAGGCCCGCGGCCGGCAGCGTGGCGTGCGCGGCGAACAGCGCGGCGGGCATCAGGCCGCCGACGACGCCGACGATCAGCTCGACCCGCACGAACGTGGCGGCGAGCGGCTCGCGCACGTGGCGCGAAGCCCACGAGCCCAGCCCCATCGCGAACAGGTAGGTGCCGATCACGGTGGAGAACTGCAGCACCGAGTCGCCCAGCAGGTAGCTGGCGAGCGCGCCGGCGCAGAGTTCGTAGACGAGGCCGCAGGCGGCGACCGCGAAGACCGAAGTCAGCAGCGCGGCTTCGCCCGGGCCGACCCGCGCCGGCGCCGCCGCCTCCCGCGCGGCCGCCTGGCCGCCGGGCCGCGGATCCGCCGGCATCAACCGTGGATCGCCGCGGCGATGATCATCCCGAGCGCGATGAACATCGCCCCGACGACGATCGCGAGCGCGACGTTCCTTTCCTTGACGAGCTCGTCCCACAGGTGGTAGGGCGTCAGCTTGTCGATGGCGATGAACGCGAGCCACAGCACGACGACGCCGATCACCGCGTACAGGATCGTGCCGCCGACCACGTCGGGCCTGAGCCATTCGGGGGTGTTCATGATTCGCTCCTCGGGTTGAAAGTCGTTGCGTCGAAGGTGCGCGGCGGCCCCATGCCTGCGCGCGGGGCGGACGGCTGCGCCGGCCCGGGGGCGCTCACTTGTGGCCTCCGCCGCCCGACGAGTAGCCGCCCCACGCGCCGCCGGTGCCGACGTAGGGCCCCGTTCCGGCCGATGAGCGCGCGCGGCATTGCCGGTATTCGGCGCTGCCCGAACCGAAGGCCCGGCGCTCGTCGCCGCAGGCGTCGCGGCTGCACATCGCCAGCAGCGCGACCACGGCGATCAGCAGCAGCAGCAGCGTGAGCCACGGGAGCCGGAACCCTCCGAGCACGGCGGGCAGCGGTGGCGGCCCCGCGCGTTCGATCCGCGCCGCCACGGGCCCCGGGAGCCCGAACGCGGCGGCCACGGCCGCGGCGGGGATCGATCCGCCGGCGGACCACGTCGCCTCGCGCGGCGTGCGCTCCAGGTTCAGCAGCGCGCGGCCGCCGCGCCCGGCGGCCTCGTAATCCTGGTGCTCGGTGCGCTGGCCCTTCTCGACGCGCCAGTAGAACTCGCCCAGCGCGTAAGTGACGGTCGACGCGTACGTCCAGCGGCGGCGATACGTCGTGCCGGCCCAGACGGCCTGCCCGCCGCGCTCCTGCGGCGCGCCCGCCAGGGTGCGCACGACGCTCCAGCCCGCGTTCGCGTCGACGAGGAACGCGAAGCCTTCCATCCGGTGGTGGAGCAGGTATTCGCGCCAGGCTTCGCGGACGTCGCCGGTTCCCGTCAGCTCGATGCGCTCCATGTAGCCGACGATCTGCCACGGCAGCGTGGCGCCGCCGACGGCGACCGCGAGCTGGCCGGTGGCGCCCAGCGGCAGCGCGGGCTCGTGCGGGTTGTCCTGCGCGAAGTGCGCCATGTCCGGCCCGATGCCGCCGGAAAGGTCGACCACCGACTTGCAGGCGCCGCAAACGACCGACTGCGTCGTGTCCAGCCGGATGTCCAGCGCCGCGCCGCAGTTCGGGCAGGGCGCCGCCCGGGCTTCGAGCGTCTTGTCCGCCGCCTCGCGCAGGCCCGACAGCTTCAGGTCGGCGAGCGCGACCGGACGGCCGACCGACCAGCGCGGCGCCGCCGGGCCGCTCGCCTCCAGCGTGGCGACTTCGTCGTCCGCGTTGCGCAGGTCGGCGATGGCGATGGCGCGGTCGGACGGCGGCGGCAGCGGCAGCTCGCCTTCGGCGGCCAGCAGCGTCGCCCGGACGACCGATCCGACGCTCCAGACGCGGCCCGCGACGCGCGCCTGCGTGCCCGCCCGCAAGGTCTCGGGCCGGGGCGCGTCGGCGGGCGGGGCCGCGTCGAACGCGAAGACGTAGCGGCCGTTGTCCTCCGACAGCCAACCGCTGCGGCCGTCGTCGAACGCGGCGTGCCATTCGTTCCACGGCCCGTCGTCGGTGCCGAACTGCAGCCGTCCGACGAGCGCGAAGCCCACGCCGGCGAAGCGGCCGTCGGCGCCGATCCTCAGCGGGGTGAAGTCGTCGAAGATCTCCGCGCTGCGGCCGATCCGGCGCAGCGCGTCGCCGTCCTGCACGAGCTAATGGAGCGGATCGCCAAGCGCATCGCCTACAAGACCGGAGTGTCCACGGTGGACACCACGGCCGTCGAGGCGCTGGCCCGTGGCGCCGGCGTTGCACAGGACGACGCGCATATCTTCATCGCCTGCTGCCGCCGGCTCGGCGTCCCGGCACGCTATGTCAGTGGCTACCTGCGCAACGACGATCCCGACTTGCATGTCGGCCGCACCAGCCAGTCCTGGGCCGAAGCCTGGGTGCCCGGCCTCGAATGG
>JBEVLR010000083.1:0-4181 GCA_040509075.1 Burkholderiaceae bacterium
CCGGCCTTGAGCGCATCGGACAGCAGCAGGTCGACCGCGGCCATCGCCATTTCGGCGACCGGCTGACGCACGGTCGTCAACGCGGGCCAGACCTGCGTCGCGGCCCGGGAATCGTCGAAGCCGACGATGGACAAGTCGCGCGGCACCGCGAGGCCTTCGCGCTGCGCGACGGCGAGCACGCCGAGCGCCATGTCGTCGTTCGCGGCGAAGACGGCCGTCGGCGGCGCCGGCCGATCGAAGAGACGATTCGCGGCGTCGACTCCCGACGCGAAATCGAAGCGGCCCGGCATCACCGATTCCGGTTGGATCTCCAGGCCGCGCGCCCTCATGGCGCGCTCGAAGCCGCGCTCGCGACGATCGCTGGCGGGCTGATCTCCGCGGATGAAGGCGATGTCCGCATGGCCGAGGCCGATCAACAGGTTCGTCAGCTCTTCGGCGGCCGCGGCGTCGTCCATCTCGACCCGCGCGGTGCCGTGCAGGTCGCCGGCCGGCGAGATCAGCACGCAAGGCGTCCGGTTCGCGCGCAGCGTCTCGAGGATCCGCGGGTCGTCGCACAGCGGCGGCGTCAGGATCATGCCGTCGAGCCGCAGCGTGGCCAGCATCGAGTCGATCTGGGCCGGCAACTCGTCGCCCGCGCTCTGCAGCGACTCGACGACCAGGTGGCGGCCCGCCTCCCGGCAACGCAGCGTGGCGCCGGACTGCATGCCCGCCACGTAGGCCGCGTTCTTCTCGCAATACAGCAGCCCGATCAGGAACGACTTGGCGCCGGCGAGGCTGCGCGCCGACAGCTGGGGACGGTAGTTCAGCTGCGCGACCACGCCCAGGACGAGGGCCCGCGTCCGCGGATGCACCGTCGGCTCCTTGTTCATCACGCGCGACACGGTCTTGATCGACACGCCGGCCAACCGCGCGACATCGACGATGGTGGGCGGTGCGCCCTCTCGCTTGCTCAACTCGTCATCCCCCTTGCCTGGTGCCCGCCCTCAGCCGTCGCCTGCCCGCCGTTCGTGGGTCGGAACCGGCTTCATTCGATGCGGAATGTGCCATAGCCAACCTCCGCCGGGCCGGGGAGGAGTTTCGCAATCGGGCCTGCATCCCCTGTTTTGCGCTTATTTCTTGCATGAAGCTGAGCAGATGTGCGTTTTTACCACTGCATTGCGACAAAACGAAACACGGCGAAACGGCGGCGAAAGCAAGCTTGCGCCGTTGCGGGGCGTAATGGGAATGCGCCGATCAAAAAGATCGGCTCCTCCAACGGACAAGGAACGACCATGAAGAACCACTGGCTCAAGCACTTCCTGGCGGGCGCGACCGCGTCGGCGGCGCTCCTATGCGGCGTCGCGGCCGCGCAAGGCGGCCTGCGCGGCGGCCCGCCGTCGGACGCCCGAATGGCGGCTCACGAAGCGCGCCTGCTCGAACGCATCGGCAGGGAACTCAACCTCGACGCGGATCAGTCCGCCAAGCTGCAAGCGCTGGGCGCGCAGCTCAAAGCGCAGCGCGCCGCCATGATGGACGGCGGCGCCCGGCCCGGCGACCGCATGAAGGCGCTGATCGCCGGCGGCACCTTCGATCGCGCCGGCGCGCAGCAACTCGTCGACGAGAAGGTGGCCCAGATCAAGGCGAACAGCCCGGCGCTGATCGCGGCGGCCGGCGATTTCTTCGACAGCCTGAATGCGGCGCAGCAACAGCAGGTGCGCGATTTCGCCGCCCGCCACCCCCGCGGACGGGGTCCGCAAGGCCATGGCCGGTCCCCAATACCATGAGCCCATGCGCCGCATCCTGATGATCGACGACGACGCGCTGCTCGCGGCGCCGCTCGCCACCTATTTCCGTCGGTTCGACTGCGAACTCGACGGCGCCCGGCGGCCGAGCGAGGGCCTGGCCAAGCTGCGGGCGCGGCGTTACGACGCCGCGATCCTCGACGTGATGCTGCCCGAGATGGACGGCTTCGAACTGTGCCGCGCGATCCGCCGCGAGAGCGACATCCCGATCGTGATGCTCACCGCCCGCGGCGACGTGATGGACCGCATCGTCGGCCTCGAGATCGGCGCCGACGACTACATCCCCAAGCCGTTCGAGCCGCGCGAGCTGCTGACGCGCATCCAGACGATCCTGCGCCGCGCCCGCGCGCCGGCCGCCGCGGCCCGCAAGCTGACGTTCGATGGCCTGGAGATCGACCTCGAACGCCGCCGGGTGCTGCGCCGGGGCGAACCGGTCGAGCTGACCGGCACCGAGTTCGAGCTGCTCGCGCTGCTGGCGCGCGCGCCGCGGAAAGTGTTCCACCGCGACGAGATCCTGAGCCGGCTGCGCGGCCAGGACGCCGACCTCTACACGCGCGCCGTCGACATCCTGGTGAGCCGTCTGCGCAAGAAGCTCGAGCCGCTGGACTGCATCGGGACGCTGCGCAACGCCGGCTACGCGTTCACGGCCGGGCAGGCATGAAGCGGCCGCAGCCGTCGCCGGCGTCCGAGGCGTCCGCCGTCGGCCGCTCGGGCCGGCGCCTGGGGTTCCCGTCCCTCGGCGCGCGGCTGGTCGGTTTGTTCGTCGTGTTCGCGCTCGCCGTCTCGACCGCCTTCCTGCTCGGCCTCCGCGCGCTGCAGCACGGCGGTTGGCGCGATTCCCTGCGTCCGCTGGTGCTGAATTACGCCGACCTGCTGGTCGCCGAGATCGGCGCGCCGCCCGACCTCGAACGCGCGCGCCTGCTCACGCGGCGCCTGCCGCTGCGCATCCGCATCGACGGCCCCGACGTGAATTGGGATTCGGCGGACGAGCCGCACGCCGGCCCGCCGCCGCGGCGCGCCGCCGCGGCGCTGCCCGGCGGCGAACCGATGCCGCTGCTGCTGCCGGCGCCGCGCCGCGCGGCCGGCTCATCGACGCCGACGTCGGCGCCGCACGCCGGCCCGCCGGAAGACGCGCGCCCGGCGCACCCGCCGGGACGGCGGCTGACGCTGCGACCCGACCTGAATCCGAACGACTGGCGCATCGTCCGCCGCTTGCCCGACGGCACGCGCTTCACCATCGGCCTGGCCGACCTGTCGCACGAAGAGCGCGCGCGCCGGATCGGGTGGACGACGCTGGCCGCGCTGCTGGCGCTCACGGCGCTGGCTTACGCGGGCGTGCGCCGCATGCTGCATCCGATCGCCGCGCTGCGGGCCGGCGCCGTGCGCTACGGCCAAGGCGATTTCTCGCGGCCGATCGTGCCGCGCCGTCGGGACGAACTGGGCGACCTGGCCGAGCAGATCAACGGCATGGCCGCGCGGCTGCACCACATGCTGGACGCGAAGCGCCAGCTGCTGCTGGCGATCAGCCACGAACTGCGCTCGCCGCTCGCCCGCGCGCGCCTGAACGCGGAGCTGATCGACGACAGCGACGAGCGCCGCGCGCTGCTGCGCGACCTGGGCGAGATGCGCGACCTGATCACCGACCTGCTGGAAAGCGAGCGCCTGGCCGACATGCGCGCCGGCGGACATGCCGCGTTGAAGACGGAGCCGACGACGCTCTGCGACCTGGTGCGCGCGCAATGCGGCGCGCAAGCCGCCGCGGGCGAGGTCACGCTGCGCCTGGCCGGCGACCTGCCTGCGCTGGCGCTCGATCGCCCGCGGATGCGCCTGCTGCTGCGCAACCTCGTCGACAACGCGCTGCGCCATGGGGCGGGAGCGATGGCCGTGCCGCAGGTGTCGACATCGAAAAGCGACGACGGCGCGACGCTGCACCTCGTCGTCCGCGACCATGGACCGGGCATGGGCGACGCGCAGCTGCGGCACGCCGGCGAAGCGTTCTACCGCGCCGACGCCGCCCGTCAGCGCAGCACCGGAGGCGTCGGTCTCGGGCTGCACCTGTGCCGGCTCGTCGCGCAGGCGCATGGGGGCGCGCTGAGCTTGCGCAATGCGGGGCCGGGCCTGGAAATCGACGTCGCCTTCCCGATGCCGCCGACCGCGGCCGCGGCGGCGGACACGACCGCCTCACCCGCCCCACCCCCACCCCCGGGGGGCGTTGGGGCGGCAATCGTCGGCGAGCCGCGGCGGCTAGGCCGGCGCGCCGGCCTCCGGCTCACAGCGGCGAGGCGGCGACCAGATGCTCCGAAAGGAACCAGACCTGCAGCTCGTTCGTCCGCACCACGTTGCTGACCAGCAGGTCGTCTGTCCCGGAGTCTCCGGCATCGCCGGCTTTTTCCGCGTGTT